>CALIMD010000361.1 GCA_938028645.1 uncultured Alphaproteobacteria bacterium | reverse complement strand
GTCAGCGACATCTGTTGCTTCCGCACGTTCCTTTTTTAGTAACTGGTCCAATTTTTCAGTATAATGTTTATCTGTGGCACATAATTTAAGTGGCAAGAGACGCCTCCCTGAACCGATCGAGCCATTTATTAATCGCCCTAGGGCGCGTTTTTAAAGACGCCCTATTCACCGCTAGACGTGAGGTTACTTCTGCGATTTGCTCAATCTCAACTAATCCATTGGCCCTCAATGTTTCACCCGAAGAAACCAAATCAACAATCCGTCGACACAGCCCAAGACGAGGGGCAAGCTCCATCGCTCCATTTAACTTTATGCATTCTGCTTGAACACCACGAGAAGCAAAATAGTTTTTAGTTACGTTTGGGTATTTAGTAGCTACCCTTAGATGGCTCCATTGCATAGGGTCCTCTTTTTCCGCCAATTCTTTGGGCTCTGCTACGGCAAGTCGACAAGCCCCTACTTTCAAATCAACTGGCGAATATATCTCAGAATGATCAAATTCCATTAAGACATCGCTACCACAAATTGCTATGTGAGCTGCGCCAAAAGCCAAAAATGTTGCAGTATCAAAGCTTCTTACTCTTATAATTTCCAAGTCCGGGTCGTTAGTCCTAAACTGCAAGCGTCGGCAATTCTCATTATAAAAGTCGTCCTCAGGCTCAACCCCAGCATGGGCCATTATTTGCCCTACATCCTTCAATATTCTACCTTTTGGGATAGCTAAAATTAATGGTTCATCAATAGCCATATTTATTGTCCAAGCGCTTTGGTCTCTGAGCAGTTAAGCACGAGGACCAATATCTTCAGAAAAAACAAACAACTGCTTAACATCCACCCTTATAGTTTCATGTCCCAAAAATAAAAGATCTAAATACTATCGACTAATATTAGGAGTTAAAAATTTAAGCACCCGTTCAAGTTCGATAGGCTCGAACTTTACAATTTTACACCAGAAAACGCTAGGTATTGGTTCGTTGTTTGACATTAAAAAATGGAAATATCACATCTTGTGACCAAAATAATAGTTCTAAAAATTAACCCCTTCCGTAAAAAGACGGGATCGGGGCTCCAATTTAGATCCTGTCTTTATATTTTACAGATTAAATTCTCTGGTTAGTATAAATATTTCAACTCCGCACCCTTTTGATATCAGCACCACATTCGTTCAATTTTCCCACCAAATTCTCGTACCCTCTATCTAAATGATAAATCCGGCTTACGGTGGTTTCTCCCTCAGCAGCTAAGCCTGCCAAAACAAGTGAGACAGAAGCTCTGAGGTCTGTAGCCATAACCGGGGCCCCTTTGAGTTTTGAGACCCCCCTCACAAGGGCAGTGGAATTATGGACATTAATATCAGCACCCATCCTATTAAGCTCAGGCACGTGCATAAATCTATTCTCAAATATTGTCTCGGTAATCATTGATGCACCATTTACACCCGTCATATAGGCCATCATTTGAGCTTGCAGATCAGTCGGGAAACCTGGATAAGGGTCAGTCATTATATCAATAGCTTTGGGGCGGGTATTGGGTCCTATAACCCTAAGCCCCCAGTCATACTGATCTATCACCGCCCCAGACCCCCTCAAAGCATCAATCAAGGTTTTCAAAAATGATCCATCACATCCTGTCAAATCAATACTGCCGCCAGTAATACAGGCAGCTATCGCATACGTACCAATTTCAATACGGTCTGAAACTACTCGATGATTAACTCCATTTAAATTATTCACTCCCTCAATATTAATAGTATCTGTTCCGTGGCCTTTAATTTTAGCCCCCATTGATATTAAACAATTTGCAAGATCTATTATTTCTGGTTCCCGAGCGGCATTAGTCAATTCAGTTTCACCTTCTGCTAGGGTAGCCGCCATCATAAGGTTTTCTGTGGCGCCTACAGATACAGTGGGAAATGCTATATGGGCCCCTTTGAGTTTTTTATTTCTTAAAACTTTCGCGTGGATATATCCATCTTTTAACTCGATAGCGGCCCCCATTTGCTCTAGGCCTGAAAGATGGATATCCACGGGGCGGTTTCCAATTGCGCAGCCCCCAGGAAGAGATACTCTAGCATTTCCGAAGCGAGCCAATAATGGCCCTAGTACTAAGACTGAAGCTCTCATTTTCCGAACTAATTCGTAAGGGGCCTCTGTATCTGTAATGCCATTACTAATAAGTTTTAGGGTAGAACCACCTATTCTCAAATTTCCTGAAATTTCCGTACCTAATCCTCTCAGCAGATTTTCCATTGATACAATATCATCAAGCGCTGGAACATTTTGCAAAACCATTTCTTGTTTGGTCAGCAATGTTGCTGCCATTAGTGGTAACGCTGCATTTTTTGCCCCACTAATTGGTATTTTTCCCGATAGGCTTTTTCCACCTCGAATTACAATATGTTCCATTACTTTTTCCAATGAATACGCTGGGTAAGTTTTTTCACATCAAAATGTAAATTTTGAGCTCAAAATAGATGTACTGCCATACATGTTATGAATTAAATATTGAGAAAGATCTGATTTAACCATCTTCTTTTCCTACTCTTTTGCGGAGCTGGTTCTTTCTGCGTTTTAAATTGAGCCTCATTGCAAGAGCGCGTCTCTCATCTGTCTCTGTTTGTTTTGAAAAATATTCTACATTCTTTTTATCTTCTTTTGACATGTCTTGTTCCACAAATAATTACCCATTTCAGAAACGTCATATTTTTAAAACTAATTGTTTTCGTTGATTACAGCAAACCCTCTTGATTAGATAGTAATTCATGTGGCATGGTCCCGTGCAGTTGTCCTATGTTCAACTTTTAGAAGGAAAAAAAGCTGCCGTAGCTCAGGGGTAGAGCACTCCATTGGTAATGGCGAGGTCGACAGTTCAAATCTGTCCGGCAGCACCACACTTAGAAATAAGTCTAATTGAATTTAATTCATCCTCGAGGAAAACAATTATCCTCAAATAGAAGTGCCTTTCCTAACTGCTTGCTAATTCTCTACTGATCTAATCTATTATTAAATATGTCTAAGTTGGTCGTTAACTGAATGGTTTTAAAAAATTTTAGGGTGCATCGACTTTTAATTGTTGCTTTCGGAATATTATGTTCTGCAAGTTGCTCTCCTTTAATATTTGCGGACCCTTTATCCTCCTATGATGGTTATAAACTAAAACCTGACTTTGCCTACGGAATTCATAGAAGGCAAAAGCTCGATATCTATGAACCCCTCATAGAAGAAAACAAAGAAATTATCATAATGTTTATATATGGCGGCTCTTGGCGTTCGGGAGAGCGTTCCAACTATCGGTTTATTGCGCAACAATTTGTATCACAAGGCTATACAACGATAGTTCCCGACTACCGCCTTTATCCTGAGATACAATTCCCAGCATTTGTTGACGACATTGCTAAAGCTATAGTTTGGACTCATCGTCGGTATGAACAAAAAAATAATCCGCCCAAAATTATTCTTATAGGTCATTCAGCGGGCGCACATATAGTAGCTCTTTTAGCTCTGGATAATCGTTATTTAAAGAGAGCTGGAGCATCCACAAAAATTATCAGTGGCTGGATATCATTAGCCGGCCCACACGCCTTTAATCCATTAAAGACTGCATCAACCAAACCCATTTTTAATAATTTTGCACCCACTATAGAACAAACCAAGCCTACTACTTTTGCGAGATCAGATGCGCCTCCCGGACTGCTATTACATGGGAAAAACGACAAAGTAGTATACGCAAAAAATTCAGTCCTTTTGGCCAACGCAATAAAAAATGAAAGAGGTCACATAACGTTGAAAAATATCGCTGGCGTTGGGCACATCGAAATACTTCTCTCTATAACAGGGAATAAGCTTTTTGATACCGGTGTTAAACAAGAAATATTCAAATTTATAAAGAACCTTCATTAATACTTTCAAGATAAAATAGTGATATAAAAGTAAGTGCTACTCTTTTACGTATAATTTACTCCGGCTCATTAAATGACTCATCAAACGCTTTCATAATAGGGTATGTAAAATAAGAAATTAAAGGCCGTTTCCCAACCATTATATCCGCTGAAGCCAACATTCCCTGAGACAACACAAAATCTTTAGGCATTTGAGAATCTTTAACATTCTGTACCTTCACTCTTCCTCTGTAAAAAACTCCTTTATCGCCTGATACAGACTCATTAAAGGTATCATTAGAGATATATATTAACTCGCCATCTAAACCGCCAAATTCCTGAAAAGGCATCGCATCCAGTTTCACCGAAACATCCATTCCCAGCTTCATATCGGTAATTTTTTTAGGGTCTATATCAACTTCGAGAAACAAGGGTTGATCAGACTGGACCAGAGTGACGATGGGTTCACCTTCTCTGATATTACCGCCGCTGGAAACAGCAGGTATGTCGAGGACAATTCCTTCAGCTGGAGACTTAACTATTATATTATCTACAAGGCGCGAAAGTTTAATTTTTTCTTGCTCAAGTTGCATTAACTCCTCATTTTTGGCGGTTATATCGCTCGTTAATTTTGAAGCCCAACTTGCTATAAACGCCTGTTTATCTGCTGTTTGAGTGGTTATCTCCGATGCAAGCTTTGTGATAGCTGTCTCAGCATTAAATTGAGATTTCTCTGCATTTAAAAGTGCATCTTTTGCAGAGAGATATTTTAGTAATGAGCCTATCTTTCTATCATATAGATCTTTCTGTACTTTTGTCAGTTTAGATTTTATTTCAGTCTGTTTTTTAGAAATTTCGAGAAGTTCTTTCGACGATACATATTCATTTCGAGTTTTATTTAGCTTAGAGTCAAAAGACTTCATTTTCTCAGAATATTCCGATACCTTCTTTATTAAAGTAGTCTTGTATAGATCGCTGAGCTTTGGAGGCGTGTTTTTCAACCCTAATTTTTCCACCGTTTTCTGATATAAATTATCGAGTTGAATATTTAATTTAAATTTTTGGATATCATCCACCAGAGCTTGCTCCATGTTAAACCTTATTAACGACTGGTAGATGTTATCGATCTTTTCCTGATTCTGTCTGAGATTGACTTTAACAACAGTGTCATCCAAATAAGCTATAATCTGGCCTTTTTTAACCTTGTCCCCGCGCTCTACTTCCACACTTTTTACAACCGAACTCGCACTCGCTTCAACAACCACGTTGGGCGTTGCGGTTAAAAACTCTCCTCTAGCCGACACTGACGTATCGACCTGGCTCAAAGAAGCAAACACCACACTACCAATAAAGAATGTCAGTAAAGATACGACAGTAATTAAAAGTGGTTTTGATGGCCCCTGTTCATAGATTGCATCGGTGTCATCTATCTCAAAATCCTCGTCAGGTTGTAGCTCTCCTGACCCGAATGCGCTGGGGTTGGCGTCTCGTAAAGGGTCGTCATCAGCTGACCCAGACTGCTCATATTTTGCAACCAGTTGATTTGAAGCCCGTAAATTTTCCGAGATAGTCTTCATTATGCGGACAGCTGCTTCTGGATTTTGGCGTAAGTATCCTAAAAATGCTTCTTCCGTAACTTCTGTTACAACAGTATCACCCTTAGCTCTCGCCCCTGCGCTTCTGGGATTTCCATCTATTAAAGCCATCTCCCCAAAGATGGTGGGGGGAGCTAAACCTGCTAAAACCTGTACACCAGAGGCACTGTGTTTTGTAATTTCCACAATCCCAGATTTAACAATATATGCATAAACCGCACTTTCTCCCTCTCGGAAGATATACTCACCATCAGTAAAGGATTGATCACCAGCCATGCCGTCTCTCTTTTTCAGTCAGCGGGTTTCTAGATCCCCGAAAGTTTTTGATCCATAATCCAAAGGTCTTTGTATAATGGACAAGACTTTAATAATGCATCATGAGTCCCTTGCCCAACAACTATACCTTTATCTAATACGATAATTTGCTCGAATTCCGCCGTTAATCGCATATCATGTGTTGCCATTAATACGGTCTTCATTTCCGATATTTTTGGAAAATTCTCAAAAAACGCGATCTGAGTTGATTTATCAAAATTAGCAAGTGCCTCATCAATTAAAAGAAGACGTGGCCTAGCCATTAGCCCACGAGCCAAAGCTAGCGTTACTCTGTTCCCTTGCGATAATGGCATACCAAACTGATTAATTTCTGTTGAAATTCCCTCGGGCAACTCATTCAATACTTTTTGCAAACCAGAAATTTCAAGGATCTCCGTAAACTCACGTTCACTTATATTTGGTTGTACTTTTCTTAAATTCTCTTCAATAGTCGCGCCAAAAAATACTGGTTTGGCATCTATAAGCGTATTTTGACTACGGTAGTTATCAAGACTTAAATATCGTATATTCTGCCCATCAATCTCCATTGACCCGGTATTTGGCCTCAAGAATCCCTGGCACAGACGCAAAAATGTTGTCTTGCCTGATCCTGAAGGTCCCACCACTGCCACTTTCGATCTAGCTGGCACATTTAACGTCAAGCCATCAAGCGCATTGGTATTTTCGAACTTTATAACTACATCTTTGCAGACCACCTCACCCTTTACCACAATTTCGTTTCCTGCTCCCACTCTTTCTGTCGGTCCATTCCAACTCGCACCGACTGAGTCAAGTGTTGACTTAAAACCGTTGAGATCGGCAAAGAAAGTGAAAAGAGCTGTCACCGGTGAAACAAGTTTACCCCCCAGCATATTACAGGAGATAATAGCACCCGCTGAAAGCCCGCTACCAAGAACTAATAGAACACCCGTTGTGACCAGCGCAACCGTCATAAGTTGAGTGAGCGTTGCATTCACGTTAGTAATAATCATATTTGAAACTTGCCCTTGAATACTTTGGCGAATACTGCTGGATGAAACTTTTCTCCATTCTCTCCTTTGGGAAGCCTCCAGGGAAAACGCTTTTATCGTCTCAATACCCGCAACACTCGACTGGACCGCTCTGCGTTTCGATTGCTCTATTGGACCGGTTATTTTGCCAGCTTCTTTCTGACGCCATCTTCCAAATAGCGATATGGCGCCAATAATCATAGAAAAAACAGTTACGATTAAGGCTAAAAAGGGGCTGTAACCAAATAGAACAGGAAGAAAAACCAAAATCCCCGTAGCATCAAAAATTGTTGTTAATACTTGTCTTGATATAAAGTTTTTTATAATTCCAGACGAGTGAAGAACTCCTTCAAACTCTGAAGGTGAGCCAGTTTGAAAGGTTGATGCCGGCATGGCCATGACTTTGTCAAAAATATCGCCAGATAGACGCGCCTCTATAGAGGTCGAAATGAAATTTATAACGTAATCTCGCACAAACC
>CALIMD010000360.1 GCA_938028645.1 uncultured Alphaproteobacteria bacterium | reverse complement strand
CAGCTGATAAAGTTAAATTATTTTGCTCAGACAGCAGGCTCTATTCCAGGATCAATGTTTGCAGAGAAACTATTACAAAAGATGCCAGGGCTAAGTAGAGTTTATTATGCAAACTCTGGATCTGAAGCAAATGAAAAAGTTTTTAAAATGGTTCGTCAAATTTCTGAAAAAAAATATGGTGGGAAAAAGAATAAAATTTTGTTCCGTGATCGTGACTATCATGGAACGACTATTACTTGTTTATCTGCCAGTGGTCAGCCCCAAAGGGCGAGCCAATACGGACCGTTCACCCCCGGTTTTGTTCAGGTGCCTCACTGTTTGGAATACCGTAGTCAATTTGAAGACTCCGAAAACTATGGAGAACAGGTAGTTAAAGCAACCGAGGAGGTTATTTTAAGAGAGGGACCTGATACGATTGGGTTGATGTGTTTAGAACCGGTGACTGCTGGAGGGGGAGTGATAACACCACCAGACGGGTATTGGGAAGGAATTCAAAACCTTTGTAAGAAGTATGATATTTTATTACATATCGATGAAGTTGTTTGTGGTGTAGGACGAACAGGTACTTGGTTCGGATATCAGCATTTTGGAGTGAAACCAGATTTTGTAACGATGGCAAAAGGAGTGGCCTCAGGATATGCTGCAATTAGTTGTGCAGTCACCACTGAAGAAGTATTTGATATGTTTAAAGACAATTCAGACGATCCATTGAATTATTTCCGCGACATTTCAACATTTGGTGGTTGTACTGCTGGACCGGCGGCGGCATTAGAGAACATCAATATAATTGAAAATGAAGATCTCTTATCAAATACTGTTGAAATGGGACATTATGCAATTGATCAATTAAGTGAGTTACAAGATAAACATGCCGTTATCGGTCAGGTTCGTGGAAAAGGACTTTTCTTGGGGGCAGAATTAGTTAAAGACCGAAGTACAAGAGAGCCAATGGATGAGAAAATGGTAGCGGCAGTTACAGCAAACTGTATGTCGCAGGGTGTTATCATTGGTATGACCAATAGATCATTGCCTGGATTAAATAATACGCTTTGTCTTTCACCTGCTTTGATAGCAACAAAAGATGATATAGACGAAATTATTTCATCTATGGATGTCGCACTCTCAGAGGTTTTTGAATAACACAAAAATTTAAATCAATCGCATTACATTATTTTTGAAAAGGATTTCTTTATGAAAATGACAACTGAAGAAGCTTTTGTTAAAGTTTTACAAATCCATGGCATCAAACATGCGTTTGGTATTATTGGTTCAGCAATGATGCCAATTTCAGATCTGTTTCCAGTGGCTGGCATTAAATTCTGGGATGCTGCTCATGAATGTAATGCTGGAATGATGTCAGATGGGTTCACTCGGGCATCGGGTGAGATGTCAATGATGATTGCTCAGAACGGTCCAGGGATTACAAATTTCGTAACTCCTGTTAAGACAGCATATTGGAATCATACACCTCTTTTGCTCGTTACGCCCCAAGCAGCGAACAAAACAATGGGTCAAGGTGGGTTTCAAGAAGTTGAGCAAATGGCTCTGTTCAAAGATATGGTTGCTTATCAAGAAGAGGTTAGAGATCCAACGCGGACTGCTGAGGTGTTAAATCGAGTGATCATGCAGGCTAAAAGAGCGTCTGCTCCTGCCCAGATCAATATACCAAGAGATTATTGGACCCAAGTGATTGATATAGATTTACCTGCCGTAATTGATTTTGAGTTACCAAGTGGTGGCGATGAAGCAATAAGTAAAGCAGCAGAACTCCTTAGTAATGCGAAAAACCCAGTTATCTTGAATGGTGCAGGCGTGGTAATTGGAAACGCCATTTCTGACTCTATGAAGTTAGCAGAGCGCTTAGACGCTCCTGTTTGTTGTGGTTATCAGCACAATGATGCTTTTCCAGGTTCTCATCCACTTTTTGCTGGACCATTGGGTTATAATGGTTCGAAGGCTGGGATGGAGCTTATTTCACAGGCAGATGTGGTACTTGCCTTGGGGACTAGGCTTAATCCATTTTCTACATTACCAGGCTATGGTATAGATTATTGGCCTAAAAAAGCCTCTATAATACAGGTTGATATAAATGCTGATAGAATTGGTCTGACAAAGCCTGTTTCAATTGGAATAGTTGGAGACGCAAAGAAGGTAGCGAGTGCATTATTGCTTAAACTTGGCGCCAATGCGGGTGATAATGGGCGTCAAGAACGAAAAGCAGTGATAGCTAAGACGAAGTCAATGTGGGCTCAAGAACTGACCTCTATGGACCACGAAGATGACGATCCTGGAACTACTTGGAATGAAAGAGCTAGAGGGAGAGAGCCGGAAAAGATGTCCCCTCGAATGGCGTGGAGAGCGATACAATCTGCTTTGCCAAAAGAAGCAATTATTTCCTCAGATATTGGTAATAATTGTGCGATTGGTAATGCTTATCCAACTTTCGAATCGGGAAGAAAATATTTGGCACCTGGACTGTTTGGGCCTTGTGGGTATGGATTTCCAGCTATATGTGGAGCGAAAATAGCTTGTCCTGATGTCCCTGTTGTTGGATTTGCTGGGGACGGAGCGTTTGGTATCTCGATGAACGAAATGGTTAGCTGTGGTAGAGATGATTGGCCTGGCATAACAATGGTAATTTTTAGAAATTATCAATGGGGTGCCGAAAAAAGAAATACAACATTATGGTACGAAGATAACTTCGTTGGTACTGAGTTAGACACTGGTGTGTCATACGCAAAGATTGCTCAGTCTTGTGGTCTAATTGGTGTTCAAGTAGACGGCATGGACTCATTACGAGATACGCTAGACGAAGCTATAAAAGTACAAATGACTGAAGGAAAAACGACGTTTATAGAGGTTATTTTAAACCAAGAGTTGGGTGAACCTTTTAGAAGAGATGCAATGAAAAAGCCTGTATCTGTTGCGGGAATAAGTGCCGCTGACATGCGTCAAAATTAATTGACTTTTGAGATTTTGAACCTTGAGGTTTAAGAAGGTCAGAAAGATAGGCTAATGGAACATTCACCTTTTTTAACCTCAGAAAAGATAGTTTGTTCAAATTATTTATTGAGCCGCGCTCAAAAATTGAAAAAGCCCAATGTAGTTATCGCTAATGCTGGTTCTGTTTTACCTATGTCGGCTGCTCTAGAAGCAACAAAAATTGGAATTATGACGCCAATCTTTGTTGGTGATGTTAAAGATATTGAGAAAGAGGCGGATGATTTAAATTGGGATATCGCGAATTTTGAAATAATCGCTGCTAAAGGAGAATATGAAAGCGCCAAGGTAGCAGCAAAAGTGTGTGGTTATGGACATGGTGATATATTAATGAAGGGAGATCTCCATTCAGATATTTTTATGAAAGCCACACTGAAGAAAGAGTCTGGGCTTCGAACCGGTCGAAGGTTAGTCCATTCATTTTTCATTACACACCCAAGTGATCGACGACCTCTATTAATTAGTGATGCCGCGGTTAATATAAAGCCTAATCTCGTCACTAGAAAGGAGGCAACACGTTTCGCTGTCGACATATTGCATGTTTTAGGGATTAGTCGACCAAAAGTAGCATTTTTGTCAGCAACGGAAGTTCCTGTAGATACTATGGAAAGTAGTTTAGAAGCGGCTACTTTGTGTGAATGGGCTAAAAAAGAAATAAAAAATGCAGATTTTTCAGGCCCTTTGGCC
Organism: uncultured Alphaproteobacteria bacterium; assembly: GCA_938028645.1. Taxonomy (GTDB): domain Bacteria; phylum Pseudomonadota; class Alphaproteobacteria; order Thalassobaculales; family Thalassobaculaceae; genus UBA7326. The sequence goes on along the minus strand of CALIMD010000360.1, from coordinate 752 downwards.
TTAGACTTAATATTGTCTACAGAGAGTGCAAAGGTAAAAGGTTTTTCAGCAAATCTCGTTGCTGGAAAAGCTGATGCAATAATTGTGCCTGATATTGTTTCTGGAAATGCGATTTTCAAAGCTCTTGTCTATTTATCTGGAGGTTGTGCTGCTGGAATCGTCAACGGTGCCAAAGTTCCAATATTACTTACAAGTAGGTCTGATCCGCCAGCTGCCCGCATAGCATCCGTCGCCCTTGCTAATATCTTGCGAGTATAATTAAATTTTCAAAATTCTGCCTAACATTTAGTTAAATCGCTTTGCTTCCTTTTTTAAACAATTTATAGTTTGTATATCATTAAATTTTTTAACTAAATTTTTCTGTTTTAATCAAAGGTTCTATTGTGAGTAAAATTGCACAACCCAAACTGGATTTAAGTCCTAAAGTGAATGATGAGATTCGAAAAACCACTTGTTATATGTGTGCCTGTCGCTGTGGTATAAATGTACATATGCAAAGTGGTAAAGTTAAATATATCGAGGGCAATAAGGACCATCCAGTAAATCAGGGGGTTTTATGTGCCAAGGGATCAGCAGGCATAATGCAGATTTATTCTCCTGCTAGGTTACGCGCGCCGATGAAGCGGATTGGCCCGCGCGGTAGTGGCGCTTTTGAAGAGATAAGTTGGGAAGAGGCGCTAGGAATTGCTACAGATTGGCTAAAGCCAGTTAGAGATGATGATCCGAAAAAGCTGGCTTTTTTTACTGGTCGT
>CALIMD010000359.1 GCA_938028645.1 uncultured Alphaproteobacteria bacterium | reverse complement strand
ATAACAAGCTTGTTGTTGAGCGAGTCGGCCATACCGGGCGGCGTCAGAAATGGTCGTTTCAAACCTATTGGCTAAAGATTGATCTCGAGGAGCCAACAACACCGCAAAGCGCCTTGATGTTGCGCAGCCACGGCAAAGTATTGGAGATCGGCAGCTTCCTGGCGCCCCATGAAAAACACGACCTGGCAACCACCTTGCGACGCGAACTCGACAAGCTTCGGCGTCAGTCGCCAGCACATTAAATGTCGGTGAGCAGGACAATTACGATCCAGCCCACTGACCCAACACGCAACCGCGTGTTAACAGATTTTAAGGTTAAGATTTTAACGGTCGCGATATTTGACAGTTATCGCGCCCGAATTTGCGAAAAGTCGTTAAGTCATTGTTTTTAGGAGATTAACCTGACTGGCATAACGTTTGCATAACACTTTGTTAAGAATTCATCGGGGGGAAGCAATTGACAGGGGTTGTACCGATGTTCGATCAAACGACACGATTTCAGATCGCCCTCAGGCGGGCGGCGGCAATTGCCGGGCTTGCAATATTAGTGCTGGCCGCAGGCCTTAACTGGTCACACGCTGCGGCCATCTGACAAATTCAGACGCCAACCAGGACTTCACATTTTTCCTCAGGGATCGCGATCGTGTTCCAGCTAGCGCGCGTGACCGCTGAAGCCATGGATAGTGGCTTCTCGCCATCGAAAAGCTTATAGCCGCTTTCGACAAAAATTGCCGTTAACTCGTCCGACTGTTCGTCGCCGACTTCGCACATGATAACGGGCCGCCTTTCAGTCAGCATTTTGACCTGGCCGCGAAACACTTCTACTTCCGCGCCCTCAACGTCGCACTTAATGAGATCGGGAGCCGGCTGATTTTCAAGCAACCAGTCGAGCGTAAATGTTGGAACGGTATATTCCTCCATCACGCCACCGGCTTGGCTATGGCCATACTCCGCCAGTGAATTAGACGCGCGCGACCTGGCCGCAAGATTGAACTGGCGCAGCCCGACACCGCTTGCAACCGCGACAGGCACAATTGTTACAGGGGCACTTTTCGTTGGTTGCACAGACCGGGAACGGCGCAAAATCTGGAGGAGCCAGCTATCCGGCTCAAAGGCGACAACGGCCCCACCAGATCCGGCCTTCGCCGCTGCGGCAAACGTCAGCAGGCCGACATTGGCCCCGATATCCCAGACGACATTCCCGGGTTGCACGAGTTCTTTCACATTCCGCAAAAGCGGCGGGTCCGCCTTGTCCATCGACTTAAAGAGAAACTTCAGGCCGGCTGCTGGCGTCACATAAATAGGCGCATTATTGAACTCTGCGGGAAGCCGCCGCCGGTACACCCAGGACCGTGTGATGTTCTCGACAAAATTTCGCAGCGCTAACGATAAAGACATAATACTCAAACTCAGCCGGAAAACGGCCACAAGGATAACGATCAGCGCGACGCACCGATTTGAAACCTACGCTAGCAGATATAGAGCGGGGGAGACAATTTATGCTAGGGAGTTTGCAAGTTAGTCAGACGCATTTTTGTTTTTTACATCGGTTAAACTGACAACTGCTTCGGATATCCCAAGCCGCTTTTTTCGAGCACGGTCATAACGTGCCCGAATTTCGGGATTTTCTAGTCTGACCTCTATGTGTTCTTTCACGGCCTCTCGAATCAATTCGAGGGCTGGAGCATTGTAATTCGCAGCGAGAAAATCTCTTAACATCGTCGCTACAGGCTCCCCCAGTTGGAATTTTTTGTCGTTGTATAACTTAGCCATAAAAGTACTTTAAAGTACTTTGTACTTGATTGGCGAGTAGTTTCGTGCGAGGATTCGACCATAGGAAAAGGGGCAGCCACGAGGACTGCCCCTATGCCCGGTCAAGGCATGTTGGACTAGGATTTAGGCCAACTACGGAAGTGAGAGATTACCGTCTCCCACTTGCCGAACCGGCGGCGCTGATAGCTGTGAACAAACACAGACTTGCCAGCCCGCCCCTGCGGTTTGTGCAACATAGAAACCTCCATGGTTACACTGGCGGGAAAAGCCCACCACTCTCCGACGCACCTTGCGCCGCGCTCGCTTTCAGCACTCAGGCGCGAGGAGAGACCACATCATGATTATAATCCGAATCGGTTGCTAACTGGACTCGTTTTAATTGTCTTCCATATCAATAGCTTCATGAACATTGATGATATTGTATAAACCCACTCGTCCACTGCGCATGATGACTTTAACATCCACGACGAACCCTTGATAAAAAGCGTTAATAGCCGGGTCTCGAAGAATATGTTTGATATATTCTTCCGCCAAAGATGAACCATACATAATTGGGCATGGGCGTGGGTCAATTTCCTCGATAACCACGCGCTCACCACTAGGCTTGCCAATACTAACGTCACCGAAATCTGGCCTTTTAAAAACCATTAGAACGCGTTCGTAGTCTGCCTCACCGGAGGAATCCATTTCTTTGCTGTGGTTTTCTATTTCTTTGATCGCGCGTTGAGCGTCTTTATGATTAAACTCGATATGCGCGCGAACTTGCCTTATCCCATCCTTATAAGTGACGCTTCGAACCTGGCCTTTGCCGTTCCTATTGTTCGCGATAGCGGCGACTTGCCCCATAAAATCTTTTAGTTCGGTCTTTGTTGCGCCTTCCGCCCGGCCGCCTTTCGTAAAATATTTTGCCAATCGTTCACCGTAGCGATGAATAAATTGGTCTACGATTAAAACTTGATCCATGTGGCCGATCAGAGAAATCATGCCCGGAAGGAGATCAGCAATGATCGACCCTGCGCGCATTTCCTTGACAAAGATTCTTGCTTCACCCTCAAACTCAGGAAACTCCATCTTCATATAGCGATGGAAACTGTTTGATAGTGATGTGAAAGAGGTAACGAAGTCCGTTAAGTCGATCGGCTCCTCTACATCGATGAAGATTTCTATGTGGGCTACTGTATCCTCTATAGGAGTATTATATAGTCGTTTCACAACCTTTTCTAGAGCCCATCATTCTCTCCTTGGTGCTCTGGAACGAACACAGGTGCGTTCGCGAACCAATGCCGGGCTATAGTGCCGCAAACACCGCAAAATCCGGGTGGGCGAATGACCTTCTGCTTCGTATTCTCCAACTCATGACACACAAAGGCGACCAACAGACACGAGACTATCTCCGGGTAGAAAGGGCAATTCAGTTCTTGCACGAGAACTTCCGCGCCCAGCCTTCGCTTGA
>CALIMD010000358.1 GCA_938028645.1 uncultured Alphaproteobacteria bacterium | reverse complement strand
CAAGGGCCTTAAATATGACCCGTTTGACCCCGAAGATACTTGGTGATTCAATTGAGTCATTTGCAAGGTATTAGTTATCGACTGATGCAAGTGCGGTAAACAGAGAGAATACAAATGCGTAGAAACGAGGGGGCGGCCAATGTCGGCTTGCCCCCATTTATTTTGCCGGCCTCCAGCTGTCAGCCGCGAGCAGGCCAACCGATCCCACCCCACCTCTATTTGCGCGAACCCGCTCTTATAGCCCCACATACAGACTCTATCCAGCACCAGCACACTGGCCTACCGCCTCAACCGCGCCATCCAGCGTTCCCAGCTTGATATGTGACACATACCACATACATCCGACTTTTCGCTGACTCTACAACGTTAAAGTATTTGTAAAACTGGTTAAACAGAATTGATTTCTCTCAAATAGATCGTTATTCAATAGCCATTCAAATAGTCTGTCAATCTGATTTGAGGGAAAATATGAAAATACACCAGATTTGGTATCGCTGGAACAAGCAGGTTTATCGGTTTTTATTTGAAATGACCGCAATCATATGCGGTATAACTATATCATTTTGGCTAAATGATTACCAACAAGACATTGACAAAGAGAACCGTGAGACCCAACTGCTAAAGGATTTACTGATTGAGATAGACCAAATTGAGGAGTATAACGAGTGGAGACAGAGTACTTACGAGGTCGACAATTATTGGATGGATTATGTCTCTGACAACTGGGATTCTCTGGATGTTGAATTCGTAGCTGCAGAGTTGAGTGAGCTTAAGTATAATGCTTCCTTCCACCATCTATTCTTTGAACACAGGGAATTCCATCCGCCAGTGTCTCTACTCATCAGTTTACGCCCCGAAGAATCCGCTCACACAATTACTATTCCTAAAATAAAAAAGCAGATAAACACACTCAATATGTTTAGAGGTTTTTTAAAGCTAAATATCGAGAGCGAAATTGATTTACAGCTTCGATTTCGCGAAAGGGTAATGTTGGATAGCAGTCTTACAATGTCTAAAGTAATAAAGACTTCTGTTAAAACGTTTCACCAGCAATTTAACCCAGAAAGCTATGATAAGGAAAAAACGGCACAGCAATTGCGCACTATCACAACAAAGCCATACGCCCGCAATTATCTCAACTTGAAAATACGCCAACGAGCATTCATCATGTCATTTGTCAAGCGCTATCGGGAAAATTTAATCGAGTTACGAAAACTCATTGAAGAAGAACTCAGTCACAGAAAATAGACCTATTTCCCCTGTTATTTTATATGTCTCTCCTCTAAAAAGCCAAAACTATCGATTGTAGGATTTTAGTAATTTCTATGACGAGGCACTACCACCTTATCCGCACCGGCCTAAAACGCACTATCCAGCGTTACCAACCGGATGTGTGATACAGACCGGCAGCGCGAGGGGCGGGCATGCACTAGCCGCCCTTTCGTGCCAGCCGGCTGGTAGGCGAACCGACCCGACCCCACCTCGATTTGCGCGAACCCGCCTATTTCCGCGCACATACCTCGACTGTAACCCATCCTCTGCGAGAATTAAGTGAGAAGCGCTGGAGAAGTTAGTAGGTTACAGTAGTGAATTCAATATTGTTATGCTCTTATACATAAAAATAAGCTTGTCATAAACGCCTACTTATTAGGTTATTTCCCTTTTCAAAAAAAGTAAAAATAATAGCACCAGAAATATAGCATAAGACGTCATAAACATCAGCCGTATAGCGATTGGAAAGTGCAGGCAATAAAACTTCAAATGTTATGGAAAAAAACTACAGAAGACGATATATGTAGGAAAGACAAACTAAATAGAGTCTCATCATTTAAAAACTTCATTACAAATAAAGAAATATATAACACTATCGGAATACATAAAATGTCATCTACATAAGAGGTAACAAAATCGTTATTTATTTCTATAAATTGTAGGTATTGATTTATACAAAAAGCAGATATAAAAAATAAAAATTCCATCTTACAAGCCAAATATTGCGATAATTAATGCGACTCGACAGCGATGGCCTGTCGTTGCTCTGCGAATACATAGATTCGATTGCAGCAAAACTAGTCGTGATCGACCCCATCTCCTCTTTCATGCCGCCGGACGTTGATCCCAATAAGGTCGAAAGGGTTCGACCATTCCTCGCCAATTTAATGCAGATAGCCAAAACCAAATATTGTGCAATCGTAGTCGTACGACACTTGACAAAACATCGCCAGTCACGAGCCATGCTGTCAGGCAGCGGCTCAGTTGATTTCGTTGCCGCCTATCGATCTCTTTTACTTGCAGGGTCTGATCCAGCCGATGAATCAAAGCGAGCCCTGTTCCAGACTAAGTCCAAATACGGGTCCTTATCAGCGCCACTAGGCTATCAGATAGAAGGTGATCGCTTGGTGTGGACCGGCGCGACAGATCTAACCCCGCAGTGAGTCATGTCATCACAGCGCGACGAAACACGCTTAAGCAGCGCGACACGTGACCTGGTGCAATTACTGAGTCAGAGCGGTCCTACGCCGGCTAAAGAGATCCAAGCGCAGATGGCTAACCTAGGACAGTCAAAATCAACAATTAACCGGGCCGCAAAAGCCGAGGGTGTCAACCATCAAAGAAATGGGTTTCAAGGACAGGTAACGTGGAGCAATAACGGTGAATAGTATTAGGTGTACAACCATATGAGAAGTATGGGATATTTAACAACCCAAGTGATTGTTTTTAAATACCAATGCCATACTTCTCAACCATGCCAAGTATAGCCCCATACTTTCCATACTTTTCAACGTGTGTACATGAGAAATCTGGGCAAGGCAGGGTATATACTCTCACAACGAGTGCACTCACAAGCTTCTTACACCCACTGCTAGCTTGCTCTCAAAACAGTTTTCAGCAAGCCAGCCATAAACCAGGGCTACTGCCGTCTACTTTGCCGAAGAACTACCAGCACATCGCATCTCAGCTCATCTGTCACACATTCACGCGACGGGACAATCGATCTTCGCGCGCG
>CALIMD010000357.1 GCA_938028645.1 uncultured Alphaproteobacteria bacterium | reverse complement strand
TAGAAAGTCAGTTTGAAGTGCGGAAAATATAACTGCGGGAGTAGGACGGTTGTGTCTGCTGCGATTTGAATGAAAATGGTGGGCCCAGTAGGACTTGAACCTACGACCAATCGATTATGAGGATCCTGGAGACCCCGCTCCGGTCACCCTAAGGTGAAGATTCGCAAGGCCTTTTTTGGACGCTGATTTTTGATTTGAAACAGTCCGAACCTATCCCAAGCCGCCCGGATCCGCGACAACGCTCGAGGCGCGGCAACTTTAAGAGTTATAAACAATTTTCTCAACTGAAAACCGAATTGACTCTGAGACAGCTTCGCATATGGGAAGCCCAGTGTATATGTACACAAAGCAGAGATCACCAACACATGCAGTGACATATTTCACGATCGATTGGACAGAACGAATTTTGGCCTGTAAAAAGACGCCATCTCTTTTTATAGTTTTGAAAGTGCTGCAGAAATACAAAGGCAAGTTTACGTGCCGCAGCTGGTAAAAAAGACGAATTCTTCAATAGCGGTTTAGGTAGTAACCATCTAGTGAGAGTTCCATAAATTTCATAAATCATGAGTGAACATAGATGAGAGTACTGGTTACTGGTGGTGCAGGTTTTGTTGGCAATTCACTTGTTATGCGTCTATTAGAAGATGGCCATCAGGTAACAAGTTTCGATAGAACAAAATATTCTGGCTTAAGGACTGACGTGAATGAGGTATACGGTGACCTCAGTGATAGTTATTCACTAGATTGCTATGTGGCAGAAAATGACTACGTCTTTAACATAGGTGGCCTGCTTGGCACACAAGAAACGGTGGACAACCCTATTCCTGCGGTACAAATAAATATCATTGGTGCGCTGAATGTATTTAATTCTATTAGACGCCATAAAATCCCGATGACTCAAATTACCGTTGGCAATCATTGGATGAACAATCCTTACTCCATCACAAAATCTTGCTCTGAACGATTTGCTTTGATGTTTAATAAAGAGCACGACACACAAATATCTGTCGTAAGAGGGCTAAACATTTACGGGCCGGGTCAAAAACCATTCCCTGTTAAGAAAGTCATCCCAAACTTTGTGTTATCCGCCTTAAGGGGGGACGATTTAACCGTATACGGTTCTGGTGAGTCAAAGATGGATATGATCTTTGTGGATGATGCTGCGCACGTTCTCAGTGCGACAATGGAAAATAAAATATGCTTTGATGAAGTGATAGACATGGGCACTGGCATCGCGCCAAGTGTCAATGAAATAGCTCACAACATCATTAGCATTACAGATAGCTCATCTAGACTTAATCACGTCCCGATGAGGCCAGGAGAAGATAGACTCTCGACAGTTTGTGCTGACCCAGCACTTATGGAGAGTGTCTTAGGGATAAAGCCATCTTCGCTAAAGAGCTTTGAAGAAGGCATAGTTCCTACTATTGATTTTTATGAAAGCTGGTCATCAAAGCATTACACCTAAACGCAAAAGGTAACCGCAACTTCGTAGATCAAGTATGAGTTACCTTCTTTAAATTTTCTCTGCTAGTAATGTCACCAGCGACGCTGGTTCGGTGTTCCGATTGTGTTAGTGCTACTAAGAACAGAAAGCCTAAGATCTGTAAAATAAAGAGGCCAATGATACCCAATGCCAATGATGCCCAACCAGGCACCGCTACACCATTAAGTTTAATGCCTAAGATGGCCACAGCAGTTGCGCAAAGGCATAACATCAACAGAAGTGACATCAGCACCAATCGAATGATAACGTCTTTGCTGAAAACACGCATACAACCTATTCCATGCTGCACAAGTCCTGTGACATTCATATGGCTGCGCCCCTGCAGCCTTTTACCGCGGTTAACTGACAGTCGCTCTATAGAGAGCTTGGAGAGGAGTAACGTGCTGGGAAGAGAGTGAGATAAGCTTGGCATAGCAAGTAGTCTCTCAACAACATCGCGGTTGAGGCACATAAAGTTGCCAAAATTTATAGACCGCCCCGTTAACGCATAAAACAGCACTTTGAAAATTTGATACCCAAACAGAAACGCAAATGTTGCTGACCTGCCACTACGAGATGCCACCACTGGCGCGTTGAGTTCATTTGCTTTGTTTATGAGGTTATTAATTGCGTGTGGGGGGTCTTCGCCATCAGAGTCCATAACAACTAGAAGGTCGTTTTTGTCCATCCGCGAATGGACAAACTCGAATCCTGCTGCTATCGCCGCTTGCTGACCGACATTGGCTCGTAGTTCTAAAACGTAACCAGAAAGCTGATTCTCCAACAGTAGGCTAATATCACAGACAGCTTGTGTTGAGCCGTCATCAACTAAGACGATCTCTAATTGACGCACTGAAACTACGTCCTTGATTTCCGGCAATAACAATTCCAAGGAGGCACGATCGTTAAAGGCAGGCATTAACAAGATAATTTTTTGCCCATCAGGGATGTCGTTCATACTTATTTCTTCTTATTAAAAATGATCAAGACCGGTTATTCGCAGTCACTATTCAAATACCTAAATACAGCTATGAATGTACAAAAACATTTCCAATATCTAGCTCTCTTTGGCGGTATATCACTAATTGGTCTGGCTATTGATGTTTTCATTTTCAATATACTTGTGGCGCTGAGCGCCCACATATTTTACGCCTCAATCTTCTCGAGTGGCTGCGCTATAGCCTTTGTCTTTTTTACATCTGCTGACCGCTTATTTGATTCTGTTGGCGATTATTTGCCTCAGAAATTCTGTATGTACCTCACTTATCAGATAATCCTGATATTGGGTGTGTCTGCTGCGTTGGCCCACATACACGCGAGTGATATCCCATTAATTTCTCATCAGTTTGTCCTAAAGTTTCTGCCCCTGCCTTTCACCTTCACTTGTAATGCAATAGCGACGTTCATTTTGTTGCGCAAATAAATGGGAAGCTCCTCAGTCTGGGGAGCTGATTAAAAATAGCCCGTTACCCCGAGTCCGCACTAATAATGATTAAGGTGCTACCGCCGCTAAAGCCAGCCGGCGCGGTCCCTGGCGGTGATTGTCGATTTTCGGATCTTTGAGGGTTTTCGTTGTTGGAATCATTAATGAGTATTTGTTTCACATATTGGATAAGAACAGAAAACACCCTTTGGTTGTGAGGGATCAGGCAGCTGAGTATGCACTTGACCGCGATCATTCTCACCGCAAGGCAGCCCTCTTATCCATGGGCTTATTTTTAGAGGGCGGTGCGGTAAGACCGCCTATTGAACTTATCTTTGCCGACCAGAAGCTTTTTATGGGCTCTGGCTATTAGCAGTGTGCGATAGGGTTCCGATAGAAGTTTCCTCATGATGAGGCCTAGTAAGATTGACGTTTCTTTTCACAATTTGTCTCTACAGCCTGCGGATGTAAAGGTTTATAAAGTTTCTGCTCTCGCGCGTGCTCATAGCCCCCCCGCCCCCTCTGCTGTCATCCAGGAGCCCACTAAACGGTAGTCGCTTGACAGGTTCGCGCTGAAACTTTCTAACACTTCAACGGAAATTGATCTGGGACCTTGTGGTTCTGTTAAGACCCACGCCTCGGCTAGTTGTCCGCATGGCCTTCTTCCCAAATAGCTTACGACATTAGCGGCGCTCCCTGGATAGCTGCCCGGGAACCATGCTCTGCCGATATTGGTAGCCCCCATTAAATAAAGTAATCCCGGTGATTGGCCGGTAAGATCAATAATTGGGTCTTTTTGCTGAAAGCCAGCTTGATAGGTGGCGGAGGTGGCGCTATCGATATATTCCTTCCAGCCACTGGAGATCTTTAGTTGAGATGCCCGAGGGCTTTCCAATGCAACTGCGTAGTTGGCCCGTAAATCAGGCTGACGAAATGGTTGCGCTACCGATCCCTGAAAGATAAATACAGAAATAGCTTGGGTGGCAATTATCGCAGGAAGCAATGATTGCCAAGACTTCCTCTCTCGAATGTAGGGTCCAATCAAAACGACGCCAGAGAGAATCCAGAAAAAACCATATGCACCAAGTTTATCCAGGTAGGCTCTATTCGAGCCAAACGCAATGGCTAATGGAAGCAAAAATAGGAAAAAAGCCAGCCACAGTTCTTTTGGGCTGGGAACCAAGCCCTTTGTAAAAATGGCTCGATACATTATGCAGAGTCCAGCGCCTAGTGTTGGACCTAGTAACTCATGGCCTCGCCAATCGCCAAGGTTAGGTGCATCAGGAATGACCCCCATGAGAATTCCAATAGTGGCGGCGGAGGCTACATACACGAAAAGGATGAAAGTCTTTCTTATGAA
>CALIMD010000356.1 GCA_938028645.1 uncultured Alphaproteobacteria bacterium | reverse complement strand
GGATACCAGAAACCGCCTCTCTTCCTTTGTAAGCCGAAAAAGCGAGGGTAGACTGCTTATTTCGCATGGCTAACGAAATAGCTAGAATAAATGGTGAAGCTGGCATTCTTAGTCGTTTTCTTCGCCTGTTGCCCTCATGTCTAGTCAATAACCATTCGAGGGCGGCACCCCCATATCCCAGTTGAACATTCAATTTCTGTTGTTTTGCTTTTTTGAGTTGATTACGCCATTTTGAGTGCATTTCTTTTTTTAATTGCTCTTCACTTTTGCTAAGATCCAGCAATATAGAGCTGTAACCCGTTACAACTTTTTTACGTCCCAATGTTTTAAACAGGTTCAACTCTTGGCTAAAATCAACACATTCAGGCGTCCACATAAGAAAATCAAAATTCTTCCATGAATATTGCTTATTAATCAATGCATAAGTGTTTGATTTATCCTCCAAAGATGCGTTTTTAAAAAATAGTGGGCCCCTCACTATTTTTATAAGCCGTATCGCATTAGCAATTTTCCACTCCACCATTTGTACCATAGCCACAGGTAATTTTTTTTTATATACGACACTATGAACTGGTGTATATGGCGTAACTCCAACAAATGCTTCTCCGTAACTCCACGTCTGCTCGATAGAAGAAAAAGGGACTGAATTAACCCACGCATCCCATTGTCGAGCCGTTACCCCATTGGAGTACAGGTCAAGTCCACCGAGGGAACCATTAAAAGTGCCCAAGACAGTTTGTTTCCCTTTAATATTTTGGTTTTTTACCGACACTCTAGTTAATTTTACATATTATAGTTTCACGAAGCCCCATGACCATACCATAACATAAAATACCACCTGGATTAAAAACAACAGATAGAAGCATCAAAAAACATCGCCAAAACGTTATTATATTCCGATGGTTTTAAACACCTACTTTTGGTATAGCTTTGATCAATGATGAGACTATTTAAAAAACCGACCCGAATCAGAGGAAGGCTCGTCCCAGCTCGGCGTTTCACACGACAAGCGTTTTTCTATTTTATACTTTTCGTTGCATTTCCAATTTTAGGCCTCGCCATTGCACTAGATCTAATAGCCTGGTTCATCGCTACAAATATTTTTGACGCGTCTTGTTATGGAATTGCCTGTTTTTTTTGAAAAAGAAATTAGTGGAGCTTAGACCCCTCTATCGTAATTCGATGCATAAGACGTTTTTCTCCATGGTAGTCGTTAATTGCAAAATGCCATGTAGCCCTATTATCCCAAAAAGCGATTGAACCAGGCTTCCAATCAAACCTGCACGTAAACTCTGGGCGAGTAGCGTGAGCATAAAGATATTCTAGCAATGGTTGTGACTCGGCATCAGTCCATCCCTCAAAACCCAAAGTGAATCCTGGGTTTACATAGAGTGCCTTGCGCCCCGTCTCTGGATGCGTGATTACTACTGGATGAACCGCATCTTGATTTGCAGCCTCGGCATTTTTTATCCTACCTACCGTATCGTCTTCTTTCTCTGCCCTAGAAGGACCGAACACATGTCGGCTCGAGTGTCTAGCAAACATACCCTCTAGTGTTTCCTTTAAACCATCGGATAAAGTTTCGTAGGCGGAGTACATACTGGCAAATACCGTATCGCCTCCACTTTTTGGGACTTCGTGTGCGAATAAAATCGATCCTAAGGCAGGTTCCGTGTCATATGAATGATCTGTATGCCAGTTACCGCCTATATTCTTTTTTTGATTAGGCTCTTTTAAGACCATTGCTATCTCTGGGTAACCATATACGCTGGTAAAGAAACGATTGATATTAATTTCCCCCCACCGTCTAGCAAATGATATTTCTTGGTCCGGTGTTAGATTTTGATCTCTGAAAAATATCACCCCATATTCTCCAAAAGCCGATTTTATCTCAGAAAACTGTTCTTCAGGTATATTATCTTTAAGGTCCACACCGTGTATCTCAGCACCAACAGCGCCCGAAATTGGCTTTATATCTAATAAACCAGAGGATGATTTCATAACGAACACCTTATAAAAAATTAACTGTAGTGAAAGTATAAATATCGCAAAAATAACCAAGAAGGTCTAATAACTTTTGCATGTTGGTAATAGGGTATGTGATACTTATTGCGATATTTTAATGGAGGTGTGTTAGATGTCTTTGTTCGATTTAAATGGTCGCGTGGCCATTATCACTGGTGGCAATGGAGGAATTGGCCTAGGAATGGCTATGGGGCTGGCTAGTTCCGGTGCTTCTATAGCTATTGTGGGAAGAAATTCTGAGAAGAATAAAACTGCTTCTAAAAAATTAGCCGCAACAGGCGTAAATGTGATTGCTATTGAAAAGGACGTCACAAATGACTCGGCCGGTACCGAAGTCGCAACGGAAGTTCAAAATAAGTTTGGGCGTATAGATATACTAATCAATAACGCCGGGTCCAATATCCGAAAACGCCCCGAGGATTTATCTTTAGACGAGTTTAGGTGGGTGCAAGATACTAATTTAACAAGTGCCTTTGTATTCAGCCAAGCCATGTATCCACATTTCAAGAAAGCGGGTGGCGGAAAAATTATCAATATTGGTTCCATGTATTCTTTATTTGGTGGCCCGGTCTCAACTGCATATTCGGTAAGTAAGGGCGGAATAGTGCAAATGACTAAATCAATGGCAGCCGCTTGGGGAACTGACAATATACAAGTTAATGCTGTGCTTCCCGGTTGGATAGATACCGAACTCACGCGCACAGCTAGGGAACAAATCGATGGACTTTATGAAAAGCAGTTGGCGCGCATCCCTGATGGGCGTTGGGGAACCCCGGAAGACCATGCCGGAATAGCTGTCTTTTTATCGAGCAATGCCTCGAACTATATTACCGGGACAGCAATACCTGTTGATGGTGGATTCTCAATATCAGGTTGAGTTATTAAAAGGAATAATAGTTCAATATCGATTAGCAGTTGAAAGAAGTGATAGGGGATATTTAGATGATTAAAACTGATAAAATAGCAATTGTCACAGGGGCAGGGTCTGGTGTGGGAAAAGCCTCATCAATAGCACTAGCTGCAGAAGGGTGGACATTAGTATTGGCAGGGAGAAGGCCAGAGCCACTGAATGAAGTCGCTTCCGAAATCGAGGCTTTGGGGGGAAAGGCGATAGCGGTACCCACCAATGTAGGTGACCCGGCATCTGTCCATGAACTATTCAAGACAACACAGAGTGGATATGGACGTCTAGACCTATTATTCAATAATGCTGGAACCAATGCACCTGGAGTATCTCTAGAAGAGCTTACTTATGAGCAATGGATAAACGTAGTGAGTATCAATTTGACAGGGGTATTCTTGTGCACAAAAGAAGCCTTCAACATCATGAAAAGTCAGTCTCCCATGGGAGGTAGAATAATAAATAATGGGTCAGTCTCAGCTCACGTTCCACGACCAGGCTCTGCCCCATATACAGCAACCAAGCATGCCGTGACGGGACTAACCCGTTCCACTTCGTTAGACGGAAGGAAGTACAATATTGCATGCGGGCAAATAGATATTGGAAATGCGCTAACTGAAATGGCCGCACGCATGACAAAGGGCGTGCCTCAAGCTAACGGAAGCACAGAAATTGAACCGGTAATGGATGTATCAAATGTTGCGCAAACAATTGTCCACATGGCGAGTTTACCCGCTGATGCCAATGTTCAATTTGTAACAGTCATGGCCACAAAAATGCCCTTCATTGGAAGAGGTTAGAAGAGCATAATTGAAAATTGTCCGTTTGTTTAAATTCTAGCATAATATTACGATCTAGTTACTTTGGCCCATTAGTGTTTAAATTAAATAATTTCGCGGCATTCAAGCCTAAAATATTTCGTTTTGATTGCTCATCTAAGAATGGTAGATCGTAGATAACACTTGGTGTGTCAAAATCAAAATGCGGCCAATCGGAAGAAAAAAGTAATTGATCCTTCGCATTAATCATTTCAAACGTACATTCCAAGGCTTTCATATTACTTTGTTCCATTGGTTGACAGGAATAAAAGCAATTATCCGACATATACTCACTAGGCATACGCCGTAGTAGTGGAGCCTCCGACTGCCGCATCAGATATTGATCGTCTAACCTTTGCATTAAAAATGGAACCCAAGACAAACCACTCTCAACCCACATAGATTTCAATTTTGGAAATCGCTCGGGGATTCCGTTTAATATCCAGTTAGTCATATGCACGATATTGCACCAAGCAAATCCCAGAGAATGCATTCCCAGGAATGTATTACAAGTTGCTAGGGAAGGGTCTTGCCAATGGTAACCTGCATGAAAGGCAATTGGTTTTCCGCTTTCTTCTATTGCCCTGTACAATTTCATATATTCGTTAGAATGGACTGGTTTATACCTAGTAGACGTTACACAAAAACCTATCACATTGGGGACGTCAGCGAACTCCTCAACCATTTTTAACGCTTCATCAGGTGTATTAAACGGTAAAACCACAAGTGTCACCATTCCCGGATCGCCGGGTAGAACCCTTTCGGTTAGCCAACGGTTGTAAGCACGCGACAAAAATACTTCCATATCTGTCTGTGGATGCATTCCCAGAAATAACATCGGCGTTGGGAAAATAACCATATAGTCAACTGCCAATCCATGCATTGCACGACGCGTAAGAACTACGTCTCTATGTACGTCTTTCTCTTCGACTACCTCACGTTGGCTGGACTGGTGCGGTATTCGACCACCAACATCTTGATATCGGAGGCCTAAATCTCCGTTTAATCCATAGGGAGGAGCTCCTACTCTCTCCGACTGATACATTTCAGCTTGATGACGAACTACTGGATCCTCAATGTAGGATGTTATTTCGGCCCAGCTGACGCTCTCTACGTGATGCGCATCAATATCAACGATGAGCCAATCCGCAAACCCTTTCTTTTCTGCGTCACTTCTGGCATGTGCCAAATAATCTCGCGTATCCGTTCTTGTATCAAGTTCCTGAACCGGATGTTCAATCGCGGGCTTAATCAAAGCGTCCATTTACAAGTTTCCCCTTATCACCGTCTATTTTATGGTATTATCATTTGGGTTCATTTCAAAATCAGTATCATGATAATCCTCAGGGCGTCGTCTAGACCAAAGGCCAAATTCCATTGGCCCAAGTCGCAGGGCCCTGAGTACTTCTGTAACAGCCGTTAAAGCCTCTGTAGGCGTTACAATTTCATCATATTTACCCAGAACTGGCCTGAAAGTTCTCCCTTCGCCATCCGTTTTAGCTGCATAAAGTTTGAGAGCCGTTGTCATTAATTTTGCGACTGCATCATCCGAAATCCTATCCGCTTCATCCTTTGCTATCGCTAATTCAGTTCGCTCCCATAACGTATCCGCAACATTCTCAAATATAGCATATGGATCATTTTCCTTGCTAGTTTCCCTAATACTCGTCAGCTCAGAATTTTTATTCTCCAACGATGACATAAATCTCGCCCCCTTCAATTTGAACAGGTAGGGGATCTAGAGCTATTTCCTCATTCCCTGGATGCTTTCCCGTCCTGACATCAAATTCAAGACCGTGCCATGGGCAAACAATGTTTATATTAGTTTTATCATATAAGCGACCATGACTGTTTTTGTTTTCATCTAAGTTTTCGTGAACGCGCGGATATAACCTTCCTTGACAGACGGGCCCTCCTTGATGTGGACAAATATTGTTCCAGGCATAGAATTTCTCTCCCAGTCGAAAGACACCTACCTCCGTCTCCCCGAGATTGAAAACCTTCTTGGTCCCCTCTTCAAATTCACTCACAGTTCCAATGCGGTAAGACTGCATGATTAACACCTCTGATTTTTTTATATTCTAATACGTTATTTCTTTACAGTCACTAATGAGAGCACTGGCAATGCTATTAAGCAGGTGAGTGCATAAAAATAAAATATATTATCATAACCAATCATGGAAGATTGCCTAGTTACCTCGGAGACTAAATTCGCCAAACCATCTGTCCAATCATGGTCCCCATCACCTACAACATTTGGAAACCTCAATCTCTCTTCGTAGGGGGTTATGCTTTCCATTAATTCAGAATAACTAATTTTAGAAGTTCTTATTAACAAAGTAATACTTATTGCTACAAACACACTTGTGCCAAGGTTTCTCAATAAATGGAAGAACGCTGACGCTGTCGGGAAAAGATTATCTGGAATGGTTGAAAAAGTAATAACCGCTAACGGAACCCATAAAATACCACAACCAAAACCCTGCAGACCACTTGCCCAAGAAACGGCTGAAAGGCCTACATTAAGATCATATAAACTCATTAACCAACCACTAAAACCGATACAGGCCATACCTATTACCATACCAACGCGAGGATCGAACCGCCCCATCCTAGCCGCAATAAAAAAGCCAAGTATCATACCAATTCCACGCATCGCCAAAATCCAGCCAATCAACAGATCTGGATAACCCTGCAAATTCTGTAACATTGAAGGCAAAAGAACTAGAGGAGTAAAATTGAGAGAACCGTAGACAAATACTAAAATGACGCCAAGAACATAATTACGATTAAGAAATATCCTGGGATCAATATATGGCTGCCTTGTGAAAACCGTATTTGTTACAAACATATAAAATGCAACTGCCATGAACGTAACAAGACTAATTATGTAGATAGACTCCATCCAGTCTTCTCGTTCGCCACGATCCAAAATTAATTGCAGACAAACAATGGCAATAGAAAAAAGAGTGAATCCTAGATAATCAAATTTGTAATTATTTTCTCTACCTGCATCTCTAACATACTTCATATTCCCCAAAACAGAAAAAATACCAATGGGGACCATCATAAAGAAAACCCATCTCCAATCGTAAACTTCAGACAAATACCCCCCCAAAGACGGAGCTATAGCAGGCCCAACAACTACAGCCATACCGTAAATACCATTGACTTTAGCATGCATGTCTCGGGGGTAGCTCTGTAACAATGTTGACTGCGATAACGGGACTAATGGTGCACCCGCTGCCCCCTGAATAATTCGAAGAAATATTAATGACTCCAGAGAATTAGCAAAACCACAGGCTAAGGTCGCAATAGTAAAACTTGCACTACAGAAGATTAAAACAGAGCGTCTGCCAAAAATTGCAACCATTGAACCAGTGAGTGGAGTAGCTATAGCAGTTGCCAGAACGTTAAGTGTAATCACCCAAGAAATCTGGTCTTGGCTCGCAGATAGTGCACCCTGCAATTGCGGCAAGATGATATTCACCATTGTCATAGTCAGTGAGTAAAGCATCGTTGTCCCTGCCATTGTTATCAACAGCAGCAGTCGATAACCTGGACTGGTTTCCATCGTCACTGACATTAAATTCCTACGGCCTTAAAAGGACCCAACTATTACGACAAAATTAAAATACGGCCTAAAGTAATAAGCACCAATCAATACATTACATAGTTCTTCTTGTGATTTTTAATAATGTTATAGATACAAAATATAGCTATTATCGTAATCTCGATGTAATACCAACTGCCTATTTTAATTCTTTCAATGAAATAACTTAGATATGACTTTTGAACGCAATGTTCTGATCTGGATGTGCGTGTTGATTTTCGCAAACCAGCTTGGATTTGGGGCGATGGTGCCATCCCTACCGTTATATGCCGAAACTTTCGGCGTTTCTGGGGCAGCGATCGGTTTAGCAATAGGCGTTTATGGCCTAGCACGTTTCGTCCTTGCTATACCATCCGGCCAAATTTCGGACAAATGGGGAAGGAAACCAGCGTTAGCAATTGGGGGATTTCTATCCACAGTCGGAAACTTATTGAGTGTTTACGCTACTGATTATCCGGAATTTTTGATAGCACGATTTATTGCTGGCGCTGGTGCAGGAATGGTGGTCACAACAGGATCAGTAATTTTAGCTGATATCACAACACCGGCTCGGCGAGGTCGAGTAATCGCTATATATCAAGGAACCTTTATTTTTGCGGTTGGGATAGGACCACTACCGGGAGGTTTCCTTGCCCAAAACTTTGGATTACTCGCACCGTTCTGGTTTTGCGCATTCGCCAGTTTCATGGCAGGTTCGATAGCTCTTTTCAGTGTTAAAGAAACTCGCCATCTGGCTAGGCAAAAAGAGGTTAAAGGCACAGTTTTACCCTCCTTAGCAGATCAATTAAAGATATTATCGAAAAATATAGGGTTCGTTCTTGTAAGTGGAATAGCACTTTCACATGCTCTAACAAGAACAGGTGGTTTATTTAATATCATTCCTATTATAGGCAGTTTTCGAATACAACTCGCGTATGATGAGATTGGAGTAGCTTTAGCCGTCGGAAGTTTATTGGGACTTCTGGCTGTATATCCAGCTGGAATCGCAGTAGACCGCTGGGGCAGGAAAGCTATTATCGTCCCGTTTACTCTTTTGACCGGGAGCTCATTTTTACTTTTTGCAGTGGCTGAAACATTTTTCTGGTTCGCGTTTGCCAACGCATTGTGGGGCATTGCCTCAGGAATTGGTGGTTCAGCGCCAGCAGCCTATGCCGCAGACTCAGCGCCACCAGGGATGAACGCGTCAGCGATGAGTTTATTTCGCATGCTAGGTGATATTGGTTACGTTGTTGGTCCAATATTACTGGGGTTTATTGTCGATATTCATGGGACCAATGTGGCACTTTATCTGGCGGCGTCTATTTTATTTTTCATAGCCACTTTATTCGCAAGATTTGCTCCGGAGTCATACAAACCAAATTGAAGTGAATAAAGTGGCTACGAAAAATTTATGTATAAAATAGAATAAAGCAGTTAAAACCTCCGTATTATATATTTAAGAATGGGGAATTAACGTGTTAAATCTTGACGATAAAAATACGACTGGGCCGGCAATTCGATTGAACTCCGCGGATAATGTGTCGATTGCTTTGAGTGAAATAAGCTCAGGAACGACACTTCCAGATACTAATATCGTAACGCGCGAAATAATTCCTCCGGGGTATAAGATAGCTATCGACGATATCCCTAAAGGTGATCCTATAAAAAAATATAATGTCACAATTGGTTTTGCAAAAAACGACATCTTAGCTGGGACCATGCTGCATAACCATAACATCGAATTTAAAGAATTCGACCGCGATTATGCTTATACCAAAGAATTCAAACCATTACAGTTGCTTCCGAAAAACCAGCAGGCCACATTCGAAGGATTTTTAAGATCGAATGGTGCCGCGGGAACCCGCAACTTTATCGCAATCGTCTCTACAGTAAATTGTTCAGCCACTGTTGTTCATGCAATAGCAGATCATTTTACAAAAGAACGTATGGCAGAATACCCCAATGTGGATGGTGTAGCCGCATTCAGTCACCACACTGGTTGTGGCATGGAGTTGACAGGCGAACCGATGGACTTACTCCATAGAACTCTCGCAGGTTACATAAGGCATCCGAATGTAGCGTCCAGTTTAGTCGTTGGTTTAGGATGCGAACGATGCCAAGTAGGTGGTCTTTTCGAATCTGAGAAACTCACTCCCGGGCCTAATTTAAGAACGCTTGTAATGCAAGAGTCGGGAGGAACTAGGCAAACAATTTCTGATGGCATCGCTGTTGTCGAAGAACTATTAAAAGAAGCAAATAAATGCAGCCGGCAAACACTCCCTGCAAGTCATATTATGGTCGGATTGCAATGCGGAGGTTCGGATAGCTTCTCCTCTATTACAGCTAACCCAGCCCTCGGCAAAGCGATCGATATCCTCTCAAAACATGGGGGGACTGGAATACTCTCAGAAACACCAGAGATATATGGCGTTGAACACACTTTAACAGCGAGAGCAGCCTCAGTTGAAATCGGTCAAAAATTAATCGAGCGGATTCGTTGGTGGAAAGATGAATACGCGGTTGGCCGCGATGTACAAATCAACGGAACCGTAAGCCCTGGCAATCAACAAGGAGGGCTAGCGAATATTCTAGAAAAGTCCCTTGGGTCTTCTATGAAAGGCGGCACTGGCCCGCTGATGGAAGTCTATAAATATGGGGAACCAGTGAAAACCCATGGCTTTGTTTTCATGGATTCTCCAGGATTCGATCCTGTTTCCGCTACGGGACAGATAGCTGGTGGTGCAAATATGATCGCGTTTACCACTGGCCGCGGATCATGTTTTGGCGCAAAGCCTAGTCCTTCAATAAAACTCGCAACGAATACACCAATGTTTAAAAGGTTAGAGGAGGATATGGATATCAACTGTGGAGCATTACTGGATGGCGAGGTTGATATGGAAGCCATGGGCCAGCGAATATTCGAATATTTTCTTTATGTCGCTTCAGGTGGAAAAACCAAGAGTGAGAAACTCGATTTGGGTAGACATGAATTTATTCCGTGGAATATTGGTATAACAGGTTAGCATCACTGTAAATATATCCTGTTCGATGGTGCTGCACCCGCTTAATTCTAAAGTTTCACTTTTTCATTTAGTGGATCGTAGAATGGGCGAATACTCGCGTCAGCTTTAACTCGTGTCCCGGCAATGTCAATCTCATAATCGGAATTCATTATTTGCTCAACAGTTTCTCCCCTCTCCGACGGCACATAACCCAGACCCACCGACGCTCCAAGGTAATGCCCAAACCCACCTGACGTAATTCGACCAACCGATGTTCCATCTCGATAAATAGTTTCATTGTGGTAAAGTAGAGGCATGCTATCACGCAGTTTAAATTGTAGTAATCGTCTCTCGAGTCCCATATCCTTTTTAGCTAAAACTGCATCCCGACCAATAAAATGTCCAAATTTAGCCATTGGCTTATTCAATTTGACACAAAACCCTAAGCCAGCCTCTAATACATGATCCTCATCTGTTATATCGTGTCCAAAATGACGATATGCTTTTTCCAGCCTACAGGAATCAAGTACATGCATGCCGCATAATTTGAGGCCTTTGTCACTACCATTTTGGATAATATTATCAAAAACGTGTTTTGCCATGTCTGTGGGGATATATAATTCCCATCCTAATTCACCAACGTAGCTAATGCGATGAGCTCTTGCAAAACCCATCCCTATTTCTATTTCTTTGGCAGTTCCAAATGGAAATTTTTCATTGGATAATTCTTCGGGGGTAATGGCCTCTAAAAG
>CALIMD010000355.1 GCA_938028645.1 uncultured Alphaproteobacteria bacterium | reverse complement strand
AGTCGCTAATTCTGTAACTCTTTTTCGTTCCCCATATCGTAATCTCTTGTCGATCCGGGCCCACGCCTCCGCTAGAACCAAAAATATTTATAGGAATGGCGCCACAAAATAATTGAGCTTGTATATGGGTCTCACATAGTTTTTTTTGTTGCGGGTAAAGAGGTTTAGAAAAGTTAATCGTGGCTGGACCCAATAACCGTTCGGTTACAAAAATAAAATGAGATAACACTTCACGGGTATATCCGCCGGCGGACCTGAATCGGAGCCAATCAGCCTCTACCTGCCATGATCGAGGCCATTGTTGATATTGCATTACGATATCAATGCTGGTTACCTCGCCAGCAGAATCTGATCTAAGTTCGTTTTGGGTGATCTCTAAAGCTTCACACGAAGCCTGAACGAAATTTACGATATTAGGAGTTTTGCTTTTATTAAGCTCATGAACTAATTCTTTACTCTCGGTAATATCAACGCCTAAGGGTTTTTCAAGATATACTGGTATCTTTTGTTTTATCGCCATCAACGCATATTTTTTATGGAACTCTGGAGGGCAAGCAATGTAAAGAAGGTCTATCCTCCCATTTGAGATTATCTCCGTTGGACTGTCAAAGAATGATATAGACGGATTGTCGCTTCTGGTTTTAGAAATTGATTGCTCAGAAGGATCCCAAACACCAGCAATTTCAAAAAGAGGATGGTTGTTGAAATTAACAACCATTCGGCGTCCCATAATTCCAAGACCGATAATACCCACACGATGCTTAACCATTATTGTTCCCTAGGTTTAATAGAAATTATTCACTTTACTTAAAGCCACCTTTTTAAAAACCTATCGCGCACCCGTCTTTTCTTGGATCTGAGCCCCCTATTAATACCCCGTTCGCATGATCTATCCACACGGCCTGGCTCCCTCCAAGTGGCTTTTCCATATACTCTAATTCATGCCCTTTTTCTTGAAGTTGTTCATAGACTTTAGATGAGAAACCATCCTCAACTTGAAGAAGGCCGTCGATAGCAAAACTTCTCGGTTGATCCATTGCTTCCTGTATGTCGAGCCCAAGATCTAGGACGTTACTTATAAAATTACTATGTCCGGTTGATTGATATTGCCCACCCATAACGCCAAATGGCGCAATAGTTTTTGCGCTTTTTGTTATCATTCCAGGGATAATTGTGTGCATAGGGCGTTTTCCACCTTCAATTCGATTGGTATGCGTATCGTCGATTAGAAAAGAGGATCCTCTATTCTGCAGAATAACGCCTGATTTTGGAGCCATAATTCCGGACCCAAATCCAGAGAATAATGAATTTATAAGTGATATAGCGTTGCCGTCTGTATCAACACAACATAAATACGTCGTGTCTTCATGGGAGGGAAAATCCAAGCTTTGCGGAGTGCATGCTGTATCTAAATCGATCATAAGGTTTAATTTATTAGTATGCTCTTCCGATAAAAGCCAGTCGACAGGGATTTGTGAAAAGTTTGGGTCAGAAACATATAAATTTCTTTGATGATAAGCCAACTTTGTTGCTTCTGCGAGCAGATGGATTTTATTTACTTCATCCATTTTGGATATATTGTGACGCGATAGAATATTTAAAATCATTAACGCACAAATGCCTTGGCCGTTGGGAGGACATTCATGAACCTCGTGACCACGATATTGGGTGTTTATCGGAGACACATATTCTACTTCACATTCTTCGAAATCATTTAATGTATGAAATCCTCCAAGTTCTATCAAACGGTTCACGATATCCTCAGCTATTGCTCCTTTATAAAAGCCATCTCTTCCTTCCCGAGAGATAGTTTTTAATGTTTTAGCCAGCAAAGGTTGTGAGAATGTAGTTCCAATTTGTGGTGCTTCCCCATTTTCTAACAAAACCTTTGATGCGATATCATCTGCAAGAAGTTTTGTTTTGAGACCAGCCCAATCTATCCCAACGCGATGCATTACAGGAAAGCCGTTTTGCGCATAGTTGATAGCTGGAGCGAGCAGTTCTTCCATTGATTTATCACCGTGGTCCGCATTTAATTTTGTCCATGCGGCAATTGCCCCAGGTATAGTTACTGCATGAGCACTTTGAACCTCTATTGCACTTATCCCTTGAGCTCTGATCCCGTCGACGCTTGCTGCCTTTGGCGCTCTGCCTGATCCATTCAATGCTAATGGAACTGCAGATCCGGCTGGACTATACAAGGCAAAGCAATCTCCTCCTATCCCCGTCATAGCGGGCTCCACAACACAGAGCGTGGCGCAGGCTGCAATTGCTGCATCTACAGCATTTCCGCCTGACTTCATTATGTCTATTCCGACTTGGCTGGCTAGTGGATGACTAGTAGCAATCATTGCATTGCCTGCCATTACAGGGGAACGTCCGGGACGTTGAAAATTACGCATTGTTCAATCCAATAATATATTCTTTAAAAAAATGGGCGTCGTAGCTTTTTAGCTTACAAGAACGCCCATTCAATTTCTATTATTTACGTCTAAATTATCCTGAAGCGGTTACCTTCCGTGCTGCAAACGCTAAAATAGCAGCACCACCGGTCAGAACAAGTCCGACAATAAATAATTGCATATTATCCATACCAATAACATCGTTCCCGGGCATGGCAAAAGCCATTGCTCCTATCATCAATGCTAATCGGATTGGCCACTGAATAATACCCATCCCAGTAAGATCACCGACACCATAGAGGTACCCTTGAAGACTTGTCGACAAAACGATAACGCCTAAAATGGCACAACTAAAAACTGTCAGGATGTGTAACGGTTCACCTTGCATTATCAAACCTGGGTCAAGTACAAAGAAGAATGGAACAAAGTAAATAATAGTTCCGAGTTTCATCGACTCAAATCCAGTCCGCATTGGACTTGCTTGGGCCAAGCTTGCTGCCGCAAAAGAGCCCAGTGCCACAGGCGGGGTAATGTAAGAAAGCATTCCCCAATAGAGCATAAACATATGAACGCCCATGGCAGAAAGACCACTATCTGTAAGAGCTGGAGCTAATGTAAGAGCTAAAATAATGTAAGCCACAGTTACCGTGACCCCTATCCCCATTATAAAGCTCGCAAGCGCCCCAAGCATAAGTAGTAAGGCAACATTGTTACCTGCTAACTGTAATAATTCGAATGCAAGTGTGCCAATTTTCCCTGAATAGGAGAGGGAGCCAACGATTAACCCGATACCGACAAGGATCGCTGCTAATTCAGCAAATAAACGTCCCGTTGCTACTAAAAATTCAACAAAACGATCCCAATTCCAACGGTGTTTCGGATGTGTTTGATTAATGACAAGTAGTAAAATCGTAGCATAAAACGGTGCTTGCGCCTCGCGTTGCATGAATACCAGGAGGTAGATAAGCAATGCGAAAACAGCTACGTAATACCAACCGTCCTTAAGCGTCTGGCGCACTGACGGAAGTTCAATTTTGGGTAGCCCCTCTAATTTATTGCGAGCTGCGTATCCGTCTATTTGCATAAATAGTGCGAAAAAATATAAAACCGAAGGTATGACAGCCGCTACGACAATATCGCGATATGGCACCTCAAGATTGATTGCCATAATGAACGCAGTAGCTCCCATGATAGGAGGCATCAGTACTCCACCGGTAGACGCACAAGCCTCTACACCACCAGCGACATGGGGTTGAAATCCAATTCTTTTCATTGCGGGAATAGACAAAGAACCGGTTGTAAGTACATTGGTAATTACGCTACCGCTCATAGAGCCCATCAAACCGGACGCGAAAATAGCAACTTTTGCCGGACCACCTCGCACATGCCCTAATAATGCGAAAGCCAGATTGAGAAAAAATTGTCCGCCACCCGTATATTGAAGCGCCACTCCAAATAACAAGAAACCGATAACTAACCCGGCAAATGCTCGCGTGGGAATACCAATTAAAGCTTCAGTTGAAAGAGCATAATAGGCTACCGTATCCCAAAGAGACTCTGTAGTACCTTCAAGAACACCCGGCATTTCGCCGGCAAATAGGGGGTAAATAGCAAAAATAACAATGATGGCAGTAACAATACCACCACCGGTTCTTCGCACTGCCTCAATAGCCAACAAAACGAGCAGTAAACTGAGCCACTGCATCTCTTCTGGGGCCGAAAACTCCCAGCCCTCATCGAGCATGTCGATCGAAAAATAGACAAAAACCAGACAGATTCCTCCTGTTGCAAGGAACAGCAGAATATCATACCAGGTCATGCCATCGTGGCCGGATTTTCCTGAAACCGGAAAAACAATGAATGCGGTTGGCAGAAGTAATGCGACGATTGCATAAAAATACTGGTTTTCTATGGGCACAAATCCCGTGTACCTGCCGAGATTAAAAACCTGATAAGCTGAAAATACAATTGACGCTACAGACAGCGCTATCAATAGCCATTTCCAGAAAGGATTGAGCCGACGAAACCGTTGTTCGGTTGTCGCCGGCCCGTCTTTCGTATCAACGTCAGACATTTTCTTTCTTTATTTTCCTAATTCAAAAATTATTTGAAAATAGGATCAAGACCAGCTGCTTTAAGTGCTGCTACTCGTGCAGGCTTCCAAGCCGCTTTCAGTTCGTCTTTACTCATGCTGTCCTTTCCAGCAAGCGCATCCCAAGCTTTTTTGATCACTGCTTGGCGTCCGACTAACATATCTTGATGTTTTTGAGCAGCAGCATCCCATTTACCAGCTTCTTTGAAGAATTTAATTGCTCCAGCATGGTATGGCATTGCCCATTGCATGTTTTGATTATCTAGTTTCCAACCAAGTGCTCCTTTGGCTGCTGATTTGTAATCATCGTAGTGTTCGACCATGGCTTTGACGATTGCGTAGACTTCTCCAGCATCCCAGGATTCATTAGCCACTAAGATAGGGTAAGGATAATTTGATAGATGTGGTGGGTTTTTCTTATCTATCTCTGAACCAATCTTAGCTTTGACTTTTCCATAAACAGGAGCAGCGGCCGACATGCGTTTCCAACCTGCGGCATCGTCATGCGGGACTGGAACCCAATGGAGTCCTCTTGGTGAAGCAGCTAATTTCTTTGGACTAGGTGAAACGGTACTGGAAAAAGCTGCATCAGACTGCCCGTTTATGATAGCATCGAAAGAAGCGCCAAAACCAGAAACTTTAACCTTCTGAACGTCATCCCATGTTAAACCAGCAAAAGCCAACTGGGCTCCTACGTTCCAGTTAAGTGCGGGTGCACCCTGAACCCATGAAACTCTCTTGCCTTTCATATCTGCCATCGTTTTGACGCCAGCATCTTTCGCCGTCGCTAAAGACAGTCCAAAAGAGCCTATATTTGTCATCAGCAGTCGAATAGGTTGTGGCCCCCATTTTTTATCAGCAAAGATAAACACGCCTTCTTGGCCAAAATAAGCCGCGACGCCACAAGCACAGTATCCTGCTTTATTATCTCTTAGAGGAGCCATTCGGGATATATCATTTTTTCCAGGGATTACCCTCATATTGGTACCATAATGTTTCTTCATCATGTTACCGATAGCAACCGCTTGAGCATATCCGGATGATGTTGTTCCGTAGGCAGTCCAGGCTGTTTTCTTTGGCATTCCACCAGCAAACGCCGCGCTAGAAATTGCAACAGCCGCACCTGCTACAGCCGCAATTATCGCAGTTTTTTTGAAATTCATCTATTCCTCCAAATTATCATTTCCATCCGTTTATATACGGCTTTACAATTATTAAGATTGGAGATTGCATGATAGATGGGGTGGATGCAAGAGTTGTTGCGTTTAAAACGTGCAGAAAAACTTTACACTAATGTGTCAACCAACAATAAAAACTGCGCAAATACAAACAGATTATGCAATGATCTGTTCTCAAAAGGTTTTTATGGTTTAGTTGTTGTTTGGAAAATAACTCAATAATAAGTTATTTATTCTTTATCAACGCAATGTTGACTGATCAAAAAATGATATTAAGTCGGTTTGTTCTTGAAGGGATTATATGGTGATTAAAGCAGACTTGTCAGGCAAAAAGGCTCTCGTTACAGGGGCATCTTCTGGAATAGGGAAATCGATTGCTATACTCTTAGCGCAATGTGGAGCGACGGTAGCAGTAAACCATTTATCAGCAGATCAAAGGGGGGCAGAAGTCGTTGAGATGTTGAACGGCGAGGGATGTCAAGCGATTGCAGCGCCGGGTGATGTATCTGATCCAGAAAGCGCAGATGCTATGGTTTTTAACGCTATAGATAAACTAGGAGGATTAGATATCTTGGTTAATAATGCGGGAACGGCAGCAACCGTGGAGCCGATACCTTTTGAGGATTTAGATGCGATGACTGAGGAACGATGGCAGTCTATAATGCATACAAATGTTATCGGTCCGTTTAGATGTTCTAGGAAGGCTGCAAGTGCGCTGAAGGCTTCAAAAGGTTGTATTGTAAACACCGCGTCAATAGCAGGCATTGGGAACGCAGGGAGTTCAATTGCATATGCGAATTCAAAGGCGGCCATTATTAGCCAGACGCGCTGTCTTGCTCGGGCGCTAGCTCCTGATATTCGAGTAAATGCTGTTGCCCCGGGGTTAACTCGTACGGCGTGGACCGACCCTTGGAAACAAGCTAACAAAGAAATTTCCATTGAGTCATCTTTGCTAAAAAGAATGGTTGAACCCGAAGATGTAGCTCAAGGGATACTTTTCCTGGCTGTTAATCCAGCGATAACCGGGCAGACAATTGTATTGGATAATGGCCGATTACCTACTTAAAAAACTGCTTATTCACTTGTTTTAATCAGTTGCTGCTTATTTTTTAAGGAAAAAGAATGCGCCATTATGAAATCATAAACGATCAAGGTCTTGCTGGGCTTTCTCTGGCAAATCGTGATTTGCCACAACCTCTTGCTGATCAGGTTTTGATTCGGGTGAGAGCATCCTCAGTTAATTACAGAGATTTAATGACCATTATGGACCCGGCTCCCAGAGGGATCATTTACCCAAGAATCCCAAATTCGGATGGTGCAGGAGAAGTTGTTGCTATTGGTGATGAAGTAACGCGATTTAAGGTAGGGGACAAAGTGTGTGGGACGTTTTTTCAAACGTGGGTTGATGGATCGATAACCGCAAACGATATGGCAAATGCATTGGGCGGCACTGTGGACGGGATGTTGGCAGAGTATCGGATCCTAAATCAGAATGGATTGGTGCCAATGCCAGATGGACTTTCTTTTGAAGAAGCTTCTACCTTGCCCTGTGCCGCATTAACAGCATGGAACAGCATTTTTGAAACAGGGAAAGTGACAAAAGACAGTACCGTACTGTTATTGGGTACAGGTGGAGTTTCCATTATGGCGTTGCAACTTTCGAAAATGGTTGGAGCCAGAGTCATCATTACATCATCTAGCGACGCAAAATTAGAGCGTGCAAAACAATTAGGTGCTTGGGGGCTTGTTAATTATTCTGAAAACCCTGACTGGGAATCACATGTGTTGAAGCTAACTTCGGGAAATGGTGTCGATCATACCGTTGAGGTTGGAGGAGCGGGCACCTTGGAGAAATCAATTGCTGCCACAAAAGTGGGTGGATCGATTGGACTGATAGGAGTTTTAACCGGCGGACAAATTAATCCAACGGCGGTCATGCGAAAGTCAATAAAATTACAAGGGATCTATGTTGGAAGCCGTAAAATGTTTGATGATATGAATCAAGCGATAGTAGATCACTCAATAAGGCCTGTAATTGATCAAGTTGTTGATTTCGAAGAGGCTAAAGATGCTTTTTCCGAAATGCAAAATGCTAATCATTTTGGTAAATTAGTGATTAAAATTTAAAAATCTTTTAGAAAAAGACCTACTAACAAAGCTACTGCTCTTGATATGTGTATTAAAAAGAAATTATGGTGCAGGTAGCCGATTATATTTTCATGAGTTGGAGGAAGTTATGACAGAAGCTTACGTTTGTGATGCAGTTAGAACGCCAATAGGCCGATATGCTGGTGCTTTATCGAAGGTTCGGGCGGATGATCTGGCAGCTCTTCCTATTCAGGAATTGATGAAACGTAACCCGGACGTTGATTGGAGTCAGGTCGATGATGTTTATTATGGCTGCGTGAATCAGGCAGGAGAAGATAACCGAAATGTTGCTAGGATGGCGCTGCTTCTTGCTGGTATTTCTCCTGAAGTGCCTGGAGCGACAGTAAATCGCCTTTGTGCATCGGGTATGGAGGCGGTAAATGCCGCGGCAAGGGCTGTCCGGTCAGACGAGGGAAGCTTTTTCATAGCTGGAGGTAGTGAGAGCATGAGCCGCGCGCCTTTTGTCATGGCGAAGTCGGAAACAGCATTTGCTCGCACAACCGAAATTTTTGATACCACCATAGGATGGCGTTTTGTTAACCCGAAAATGGAGAGTCAATACGGATCTGATTCTATGCCAGTTACAGGGGAGAACGTGGCAGAGAAATTTCAAATTCGACGGGAGGATCAAGATAAATTTGCGTTTAATAGTCAACGTAAAGCCGGGATCGCCATGGAAAATGGACGTCTTGCTAAGGAACTTATCGCTGTAGAAATACCAGGCCGGCGTGGCGCAGTAACTGTTGTTGATACAGATGAGCATCCTCGTCCCGAAACGACTATGGAAGGCTTGGCTAAATTAGCAACGCCCTTTCGTAAAGAGGGTGGCAGTGTTACAGCCGGTAATGCAAGTGGTGTAAATGATGGATCCGCTGCAATGATTATAGCGAGTGAAGAGGCGGCTGCTAAAAATGGTTTGAAAATCCGTGCCCGAGTGGTCGCTGGTGCTACCGCTGGCGTGGAGCCTAGAATTATGGGTATCGGTCCGGCTCCAGCGTCGCAAAAGGTGCTTGCCCGTGCAGGTCTGACTATAGCGGATATGGATGTGATCGAACTTAATGAAGCCTTTGCCAGTCAGGCTCTCGC
This sequence comes from uncultured Alphaproteobacteria bacterium, assembly GCA_938028645.1. Lineage (GTDB taxonomy): Bacteria > Pseudomonadota > Alphaproteobacteria > Thalassobaculales > Thalassobaculaceae > UBA7326. The sequence continues at coordinate 212 of CALIMD010000355.1, read as the reverse complement.
AACTATGAGGGAATTAGGCGTGGCTGATGACGATCCTCGAGTGAACCCAAATGGTGGTGCAATTGCTCTTGGCCATCCTTTAGGCGCAAGTGGTGCGCGCCTCATATTGACAGCTGCACAAGAACTTGAGGAAACCGGCGGCAAATATGCCCTCTGCACAATGTGTATAGGGGTTGGCCAGGGTATGGCCACCATCATAGAGAGAATCTAAA
>CALIMD010000354.1 GCA_938028645.1 uncultured Alphaproteobacteria bacterium | reverse complement strand
TAATTTTACTCAAAAAAACAATGGTGAGTTTTTATCTTACGATGGGCAGCCAATACCTTGGTGACATGTATTAAAAAATGTAGCGTTTTAAATGAGCTCCGTTGAAATTAGTCTTTAATGTAGAAATTAGGAAGTATCTATAGATGTCTGAAATCGTGAGTAAAATTGATCCCAAATCAGAACCTTTTCTCGACAATTTTAGAGCTATGGAGAAATCCGTATTGGAACTTAGGCAACTTGTTGAGCAAGTTAAAAATGGGGGTGGCGAAAAATCTCAAAGTCGCCATATCGCACGGGGAAAACTACTACCCCATGAAAGAATAAACACTTTAATTGATCCAGATACTCCCTTTCTGGAGTTTTCACAAATTGCTGCTCATAATATGTATGATAACGAGGCGCCCTCCGCTTGAATTTTAACCGGCATAGGCCGAGTTTCTGGACAAGAAGTTGTCATTATTTGTAACGATGCCACGGTCAAGGGTGGAACGTACTACCCTATCACAGTCAAAAAGCATTTAAGGGCTCAAGAAATAGCAGAAGAGAATCATTTACCAGTCATTTATCTAGTAGACTCTGGAGGAGCTAATCTGCCGCATCAAGACTCTATATTCCCTGACAAGGAACATTTTGGTAGATGTTTTTTTAATCAAGCCAATATGTCCGCAAAAGGGATACCGCAAATCGCCGTGGTGATGGGTAGCTGTACCGCTGGTGGCGCTTATGTTCCAGCAATGTGTGATGAGGCTGTTATTGTTAGAAATCAGGGTACTATTTTTTTGGGGGGGCCGCCTTTGGTAAAAGCGGCGACTGGAGAAATAGTCACTGCAGAGGACCTGGGCGGTGCAGATGTGCATAGCCGTGCATCTGGTGTGACTGATCATTTAGCTAATGACGACGCTCATGCCTTGTCCATTACCCGAAAGATAGTGGATAATTTAAATCGACGAAAACAACCTTGTGTGTTTATAAAAGAAGCTAAATTGCCAAATTATGACGCCAAGGAAATCTATGGTGTGATACCCAAAGACCCCAAGTCGACTTATGATGTTAGGGAAGTGATAGCCAGAATAGTTGACGCGAGTGAATTTGACGAGTTCAAAGCTCTTTATGGCGTGACACTAGTTTGCGGGTTTGCTCGTATATTTGGATATCCGGTCGGTATAATTGCTAATAATGGGATACTTTTCTCAGAGTCGTCATTAAAGGGGGCTCATTTCATAGAACTATGTTGCCAAAGAAAAATTCCACTTTTATTTCTTCAAAATATAACGGGTTTTATGGTAGGGCAAAAATACGAGACTGGCGGGATAGCGAAGGATGGCGCAAAGCTAGTAATGGCTGTAGCATGTGCAAAAGTTCCCAAATTTACGGTTATCATTGGTGGGTCTTTCGGAGCGGGAAACTATGGGATGTGTGGTCGAGCGTATTCGCCGCGGATGCTTTATACTTGGCCCAACAGTAGGATATCTGTAATGGGAGGTGAGCAGGCTGCTAGTGTGTTGGCAACCGTCAAGAGAGACGGAATGGAGGCTCGAGGAGAGACTTGGTCTTTGGAGGAGGAAGAGGCCTTTAAATCACCTATCAGAAAACAATATGAAGAAGAGGGGCACCCCTATTATGCTTCAGCACGGCTATGGGACGATGGAATAATAGATCCATCCGAAACAAGACAGGTTCTTGGTTTATCAATTGCTGCATCTCTAAACAGCCCAATAGAAAATACTCAATTTGGTGTTTTCCGAATGTGATTAGTTAATTACGTTTATCATAGATCAAAAAGCGGCATTCAAATGAAAAATCGATAACTATGGTTGCCTTGTCAAAATTTATTTCAATCGGCGTTGGAGTAATATTTTTCTGCTTGATTATGGCTGCCATTGGGAGAGGGATGGGGGATACATATGCTATCTTTCTTTTGCCGATAAGCAATGATCTGGGACTGGCGAGGAGTGAAGTTGCTTCCATTTATGCGGTTTACATAGCTGCTATGGGAGCATTTTCACCGGTATCGGGTTATCTTTTTGATAAATTTGGGAGCCGTCCAATTTATTTGGGCGGTTTATTCTGCCTTGGCACTGGATACTGGTTATCAGGACAGTTAAGTGTGTTGTGGCATTTCTATCTTTGTATGGGGTTAATGTCTGGATTTGGAGCTGCTTTAATATGGCAAATTCCTGGTCAAAGCTTAATCAGCAGGTGGTTTGACAAGAACCTCGGGACTGCCCTCGCATTTATTTATGCGGGCTTTGGATTTGGCATTCTCTTGCTGGCGCCAATAGCAAATATATTAATCGAGAGTTACGGGTGGCGGTTGACTTATCAATACTTTGCCTGGTCATTTCTATGTTTAATACCTTTTGTCGCAGTTTTACCATGGAAAGCGATAGAAAAAGGGGCTCCTAACAATCCTAGGAGAACTGTCTCTGGCAAGGCTGAAGGGGGCTTTAGTCTTTTTGAGGCACTAAAAATGCGTGCGTATTGGGCTATGTTTTTAATTTATTTTCTAACGGCGTTTGCCATCTTTGGGGTTAGTGTCCAATCTGTGGCTTACCTCGTCGAACTGGGGTTTTCGGAATTTGAGGCTGCTGGTGCATTTGGAACCGCCGGTGTTTTATCTTTTGCAGGGATGTTTTTAACGGGTGTGGCAGCAGATAGATATGGACGCTGTTTGGTAGCAAG
>CALIMD010000353.1 GCA_938028645.1 uncultured Alphaproteobacteria bacterium | reverse complement strand
AGCCGTTGATAAAGTTACCATTTACCAACCAGACGTATTGATAGTCGCACTCGGCTTAGACGCATCAATCGCCGATCCGTTGGCATTTTTGTCTATAACTACGGATGGTTTTTTTAAAATTGGAAAAACGATCGGCAGCGGTGGCATCCCAACTCTCCTACTCCAGGAGGGCGGATATATATCGCCTGTACTCGGTGACAATCTCGCAGCTACTCTAGGCGGCTTCGAAGAAACACGATAAATTTCTAATTTTATATAGCAACTCTCAGAGGAATTTTAATTAAAGGTTGATAGATAGAACCGTGCTTCAATGAATGACTTTCAAAAATTGTTACATAGTTGGTGGGAATTTTTTTACTACTTATTGGCAAGCTTAGTTGCCAGTACCCATTCGTTTCTATTTGCCTTTATTAAGCGTCCAATTAATTTTTCAGATTCTCCGGCCACATAAGCATCGGCTGTATCAATAAAGTTTACACCATTATCCAGTGCAGATGCGATGATCGTTTGGCTATCTTTAGCGTTAGTCTCTTTTCCAAAAAGCATTGTGCCAAGGCACAGCTCAGAGATTTTTAAGCCAGATTTACCTAAATGATTATATATCATAGGGATCTCCTAATGCTTTTATTAAACTGCAAAATATCTTAATGTAAATTCTGTGATACTAAGATAATTTTTACTCAAGGCATGCATAATAAGTACAATAAATATTTCGAACTTAAAAAGAAGAAAAAATGTCAGTAACTATCTACCATAACCCGCGATGCTCAAAGTCACGCCAAACTCTTAGCCTCTTGCAGGAAAAAAATATTAACATAAACGTAATAGAATATTTAAAAACTCCACCCGATATTCCTCAATTGAAGCAGATTTTGAAACAACTTGGATATGAACCAAGACAGTTAATGAGAAAATCTGAGCAAATATATAAAAATTTAGACTTAGGAAACGAAAACAAGACCGCAGAGGATTTGGTGAATGCAATGGCTCAAAACCCTATCTTGATCGAACGCCCGATAGTATTATCGGGAGATAAAGCCGCTATTGGAAGACCACCTGAGTCCGTTTTTGATATTTTATAAATAGTCTAAAGCTCTGTTAATTGTCTGATTGGTTCACCATTATGCCAAGCTAAAATATTTTCAACCATCTGGTCATGAAAAATCTGATAAGACTTTTCAGTAAAGTACCCGGTATGAGGGGTAAGAATGACATTATCTAATTTTCGAAATTCGCTCTCTACAGGTAGCGGTTCCATACCAAAAACATCAATGCCCGCCCCTTTTATTCTTTTCTCTTTTAATTTCTCTAAAAGCGCCCCCTCATCCACGATTGGACCTCTGGAGGTATTAATTAAAAAAGCTTCAGATTTCATAAGTGCCATTTCATCTGGGCCAACTAGCTGTCGAGTTCTATTACTTAAAACTAAATGAATACTTAAAAAATCTGATTTTGTGAAAAGTTCCTGCTTTGAAACTAGCTGCACTCCACACTCGTCACAGCGATCTTGGGATAAATTTTGGCTCCACGCGATTATATCCATCCCAAAGGCATTTCCATATTCCGCAACACGGCCTCCGATTTTACCTAGTCCTAATAACCCGAGAGTTTTTCCGTATAATTCGATCCCAAGCTTCGTTTGCCACCTGCCTTCCCGCATCATCGTGGTATCATGCACAATATTTCGCGCACATGCCTGCAGTAGTGCCCATGAGTGCTCTGGTGTCGACATTCCGGAACCACTTGTACCGCATACGGTAATACCATTTTTATTTGCAGCCGCTATGTCCACTGCAGCATTGCGCATCCCAGTTGTCACAAATAATTTCAAGTTTGGCAGGGCGTCAAAAACCTCAGCACGAAACGGCGTGCGTTCCCGCATTGCACAAACAATATTAAAATTAAGTAATCTTTCGACCAAAGCATTCGGATCTACTAGGTTATCATTAAAAACCGTAACGGTGTAATTATCTGGCAATACACCCCAGTCGGCCGATGAGAGCGCGGCGTTAGTGTAATCGTCTAGAATAGCAATATTAGGCATAGTTAGCTTTTCCGAATGAAGGTTTATCGATCATAGTTTCTATATTTTATTCAGTATTTTTTTGTTTTGATACAAGATTTAAAGACGCTGAATTCATGCAATATCTTAGTCCTGTTGGGGCTGGACCATCATCAAAAATATGCCCTAGATGAGCGTCACATTTGGCACAATGAGCTTCAGTCCGCACCATTCCAAAACTTTGGTCGACCGTTGTTTCAACAACTGTTTCGGTCAGAGGAGCATAAAAGCTTGGCCAACCACTTTCCGATTCATATTTTGTATCACTATCGAATAAAGGTTCATCACAACAAACACAATTATAAATCCCCGGGTCCTTGTTGGTTGCATATTTTCCGCTCCAAGCTCTCTCCGTAGCATGCTCTCGAGTTACCTGATACTGAATATCGTCAAGTTGGGCGCGCCACTCGGCTTCTGTCTTAATAATTTTATCCATCTTACTTTCCCTGTA
>CALIMD010000352.1 GCA_938028645.1 uncultured Alphaproteobacteria bacterium | reverse complement strand
AATAGTGATCGCACCAATGCATCAATATTCTGGAGTTAAAGGGTATCCTACAGATTGGCATTTGATGAGTGTTGGGCGCTACGCAGCGGGCGGTGCTGGTCTAGTTTTTGTTGAATCGACAAAAGTTGAGCGTCGGGGATGTGGAACAATCGGTGATTTGGGATTATGGGACGACGATTTTATTCCCCATTTTAAAAGATTAGCAGACTTTATTCGATCTCATGATGCTGTGCCCGCGATCCAATTGGGGCATAGTGGCAGAAAAGCTAGAAGATATAGACCTTGGGAAGGGGGAAAGGCGTTGGATCGCTCGGCTGACATCGATGATTGGGATGATTGGGAATTGGTTTCCTCAACCAGCGATAGTGATCCAGGTGATCCTTCTCCACGAGCACTCTCTGTTGACGAAGTTAAAGCTCTTGTAACGCGTTGGGGGAAGGCTGCTGTCCGGGCTGATCATGCTGGGTTTGACGTATTAGAAATTCATGGAGCACACGGTTACCTTATTCATCAGTTTCTATCGCCCCATGCAAATCGCCGAAACGATATATATGGTGGTTCAGAGGAAAATAGGATGCGATTTGCTGTTGAGATAGCAGAAGAGGTGCGATCAAAATGGCCGGTGACTAAACCCCTATTTGTAAGACTTTCGGTGGAGGATGATGCAGGCTGGGGGCCTGATGAAAATGTACGTTTGTCAAGAGTGCTTAAATCAAGAGGTGTTGATGTGATAGACTGCTCGTCTGGTGGCATACGTGGTGCACCGGTCGTAAGTGCTGGCCCAGTTGGCTATGGGTATCAAGTTCCTTATGCGGAGAAGCTCAAGAAGGAAGCTTTAATTCAGACAATGGCGGTGGGCTTGATTGTTCACGCCGATCAGGCAGAAGAAATCCTGCAAAGCGGACGGGCAGATCTCATCGCCATAGCCAGAGAGGCTATGCAGAACCCAAATTGGCCACTCGATGCTGCTCAAAAACTTAATGCTTCGGCGCCATATGCTTTAATGCCAAGCCCTTATGAATATTGGCTAGAGAAGAGAGCTAAACAGGTAGAAACCTTAATCCCATCAACCCATACAGATGGAATAAATTTAAAACCTTCTGATAAAGACTAATTAATGGTTGCACTAAATGTTTCATCGTCAGTTAATTTCTATTGGAGCCTGAGAATATGAGCCTAACACATTCACCGACAAGGTCATTGGGAGGTATGGTAGCTGCGGCACATCCACTAGCAGCAGCTGCAGGCGCGGAAATATTGAGAACAGGTGGGAATGCATTTGACGCAGTTTTAGCCACGGTTGCCACATTGAATGTGGTTGAGCCATTTATGTCTGGGCTTGCGGGTTTAGGTGTCGCAACGTGTTGGATAGAAAAAGAGAAGCGAATCAGGTGCCTCGATTTCACGCCAAATGTCCCTAAAGAATTTTTGGCTGAAAAATTAGATAAAGAAGCGACTAATACCGGACCGTCCGCGAGTGGCGTTCCAGGAAATCTATCTGGGTGGTGTACTCTTCATAGAAAGTATGGTTCAAAAAAATTATCCGAACTTGTGGCTCCCGCGATTAGACACGCCCAAGAGGGATTTCCGGTCTCTAGTCTATATGTCTACATGGCTAATCTGACAGCTGCAAGGGCCTGTACTCCCGAATGGAGACAAGTCTATATGGGAGGCTTAGATCGTATTGAGGAGAATTGGATTTTAAGGCAGCCACTGCTCGCTCATACATTGGAAGCTATTGCTTCTGAGGGTATGGCCTACTTGTATCAAGGTGCTTTAGGACAAGAGATGATATCCCATATCCAAAGCCTCGGTGGATGTATGTCGATTGCAGACCTGGAAGCTGTCGAGCCAGAATGGCAAGACCCTGTATCGGCAAAATACAAAGATCTTTTAATCAATGTTCCTCCGCCGCCTGCAGAAGCATTTCAATTTCCATTAACGATGAGGATACTGGATGGTCTCGATATATCGAGCTTAGAGCATTTAGGCGTTGACCATTTAGACCGTGTCCTTCGATCAATTAGGGTAGCTGCGGGTATTCGTATTTTGAATAACAATCGATCGCCAAAAGATATACTGGAACTCATGACTGAAAACTCGGTTGAGCCGCTCAGGGAAAAAGTTTTAAACCCTTCTCCAATTATTGGTTTAACTGAGCAGTATAAACCTAACTTAGACCCGTCATTAGCTGAGGCACAGTCACATACTACTTCGATTTCGGTAGCAGATCGGCAGGGGAATATGGTTTGTCTTACCCAAAGTCTAGGGTCTCCATGGGGCTCTAGTCTGGTGATTCCCGGAACGGGGGTGTGTATGAACAATTTCATGAATTGGGGGGACCTTTATCCAGAATCACCAAATTACTTACTAGGTGGAAAACGATGGGCTATGTGTTTGAGTCCTTCTATATCGATGCGGGGGGATCATCCAGTTTTGGCATTGGGTACACCGGGTAGTTATGGAATCATGCAAACTCAGACTCAGGCGCTGGTGCATCATGTTGATTTTGGATTAAATCTTCGAGAGGCTATTGAAGCGCCGCGCGCCCGGTTGTTTGACGGCCAGAGAGTGGTATTGGAAGACAGAATTAACAGTGACGTGATTGATGGACTGCGCCTTAAAGGTCATGAAATAGAGACCCCTGGCCCATTTACAATGCAATGTGGCGGGATGCAGGCCGTTGGGCGTGATCCCTTAAACGGCGCACTCACTGGTGCGGCTGATCCTCGGCGAGATGGAATAGCAATTGGAGTTTGATCAATTCATCTCGGGTTTGAGATTCAAATCAAGTACTTTGCCTTTAAGTTCAGTGGAGACGGCAGGGTACCAGTCTGTCACAAGCGGATCATGGCCAGAGATTAACCGATCAATTCCCCCAGCGAGTTGAACACTTGTTCGGTAACCCTCGATCATTTTCTGTAAATCATGAAAAATAGCAAAAGGACGTTCCGTTTCTACCTCTTCGTATAAATGAACTGCGTCAGAGGCTAGCAATATCCATCCTCTTTTCGTATGAACACGAAGTATCATCTGCCCCCTTGAATGGCCGCCGACTAGGTGAAATTCTATACCTGGCGCTACCTGATTCACAGTTTCCGTATAAAATGACAACCGCTCCTCATACAAAAGATTTATCAACTTCTGTGTATCTCTTTCGTGGTATGCAACACGAAATGGCGCATAGGTGATGTCAGGGCCTGTGATTGAGGTCATTTCGTCTACGTGAATTGAAAACTCGGCTTGTGGGTAGTGATCTAAATTTCCAACGTGATCAAAATGCGCATGAGTTAATAGAACCTTATTTACTGTTTTGGGATCAATTCCAAATTTATTTATAATTTCAGATGGCTCTTCTAAAAAAATTCGCCCGCCATCACCGGATAGATCTGCATTAAAACCAGTATCAACAACCAATGTCCCGTTAGGTCCCTTTATGAGATAGGTAAAAAAATCCAGACCACGGATCATCTTTGATGGATCGCCACCTAAAAACGTAGCTCCCTCGGGACGCTCAGGTTGCGTAGCATATCGAATAGCGTAAACCTCATGTATGGGAAGCTCGGTCATGATATTCCACTTTCTTTGAACGGTTTATAAAATTTGCAGATGCTACTATTATACCGGTAGAGATTTTATCTTCAACGAGGGACTCTATTTTAACGTAAAGGTAACACCATTCAGGTAAATACAGCTATTACACCAGTATAAGCATAGACCCGATCTCTGCTAATTTCACCATTTGCAAAAAAACCTGCTATGGGAAATTCTCCTAATACTTCTCGTATTATGTCAGTTTCTTTATTAGGAGTTGAAAACTGGTTGGGACCGCGCGCAGCGCAAGATATATAGATCCCCCCACGGATACGTTTGTTTTTAATCCGATCTTTTATGGAGAATACCATTCGTTTCATGTCTTCTACCGCTGTTTTTAGATCTCTTCTGCAAATTAGAATAGAATCACCCTCAGAAATTGCTTCCCCAATTGCTATAACTTTACTTTCTGGATCAAGTCCGACCAGATTACGAACGGTATAATCTGCAGTGTCCGAGCCTTGGACGGGTAACGCGACAAATATGGTGCCGGCCATCGCCTGAAGATTATTCTCGAATTCGTCTCCCAAGTATTCCATCAAGACATCAAAAGCAGGCTTCTGATCCAATTCTATGATGACATTTTGCTGTGCTTTTGTGACGGTTAATGTTTTGCTTATCGGGGAGCAGCCTTGGCTAAGGCCGGTGAATATTTCGGCTTTCATAGGCGATACTGCTATGCCGCTCATAGAGGTTTTCTCAGCATTTACAAGATGTGGAGAATCGCTTGAGGCAACTGTTAGGCCTCCAATCAGAAAGCTACCAGTCGTTTCAACTAGATTACCTATAGCGTCCATAGCATCCGTATGTCGCGGGTCCACGTGGCTTATAGCAAGCGGCATAGTTGCTTCTGTTAACCATTCAGCTTCTTTGCCTGAAAACAATGTCCCGACATCAGCATTACCGGAAAACACTTTACAGG
>CALIMD010000351.1 GCA_938028645.1 uncultured Alphaproteobacteria bacterium | reverse complement strand
GGTACGACCCTCAGACAGGTCTATCGGGGGATGAATCTAACATTTCAGAAGTTGTATCAAAACTGGTTGTTATAAGATCAAGATATTGAATCAAATTTGAATAGATTAACTATATTTTTTGATGCACACTTTTTCGATGTCTAACTTTCGGTGTCCTTAATCAAAAAAACTCTTTTATTTCAGATTTTGAATAATGACACCTGCCGTTCAAGCTTTTGCACTATTTCTCTAACCTCATCCGAGGATGAAGCTAACGTGTTGGAGGCCAGGTCACTTTGACCCGCTGATCCATCCAGTTGTTCCATAGAAGTATTTATCTCCCTCACCCCAAGAGCTTGTTCATTGGAAGCTAAAGCGATCTGTTGAACTAATTCAGCTGTTTTATGAATATCCGGCACAACACTGTGAACAAGGTCTCCTGCTTCCTGAGCAATTCTAACACTGCTTTCTGATAGCTCACCAATTTCTTTTGCCGACACTTGACTTTGTTCAGCCAACCGCCTTACGGCATCAGCAACAACAGCAAAGCCTGCACCCGCCTCTCCAACCCGTGCAGCCTCGATCATTGCGTTTAAAGCAAGTAAATCTGTTTGGTACGCAAAGTCTTCAATCAATTTCACTCTTTGAGAGATGTCTTTCATGGCCTTAAGTGTTTCCTGCACAGCCTTTCCACCGTCTGTAGTTAGTTTTGCTGCCCCTGAGGCGAGCTCCTCTGTAGATTTTGCATTCTCTGCATTCTGAGAAATTGAAACACTTATTTGAGATATTGCAGTTGTTGTTTGTTCTATCGAGACAACCTGTTTTCCAGAATTATCTTTAACGTTTTCAGCCGTGCTTTTTACTATGTTTGCTGTAGCCGACAACGTTATCACAGCCTCGGAGATATCTCTCATAATTGCTTGTATGTGTTCTATGAAACCATTCAAAGAATTCGCCGTTTTACCAATTTCATTACGTCCAAAATCCGGAAGTCGCAATGTCAAATCCCCATCGCCTGATCTTAGACCATCGACGGCCAAAAACATTTTATTAATTGGAGAGGAAATATATACTCTTGAAAATATAATAATTACTAACGCCGCAATCGCCATCGAAATAAGCGCCATAAATAGCATCATCTCTTGTAATTTATTTATTGGGGCAAAAGCTTCACTTTCATCTATTTCACTCATTATTGCCCAATCAACATCAGCAATTTTTAACGGCTTAAACGCAGATAATACTGAAATATCACGATAATCTTTTATTATGCCAACCCCGCCATCTCCAATCATCGCTCTTTCAGTTGCCTCAGTTTGGATTTTTTGACGACCAATTGCACTTTCTGCATTTTTGATCTCCGCGACTAATTTTTCATCCATCGATAAATCACTCATCAATTTCAGATATTGCTCTGGGTTTTCGATGAGAAATCGTGATTCACTCCTCAGTGTATAGTCTGAACCCACCATATATGTCTCGCCACTAGCTCCCATGCCACTGGCTTGCCAATCTTGGTCACTAGTCATTATTGAATTGATTATATCGATAGGCATTTGAAAGACTGCTACCCCAATCATCATATCTTTTTCAAAGATTGGGGAAGCGATAAACGACGCCGCCGAATTATAAGATGGGTGATACGGTTCAAAATCAACCAGTTTCACAAAATTTTTACGCCCCGCACTTTTGGCAAATTGAAAAACTTTTGCCAAATTAGTCCTAGCGTAAGGTCCGTCGACAAGGGAAGTTGCAAAATCTGCTTCTTTAAAGACGGAGTAAACAATGCTACCAGTTTTAGCGTCAATCAGGAAAATATCGTAATACCCAAATTTATCCAGGTAGTTCCTGACTATAGGATGGTAGTTAGCATGCGTTGCACTATACGAACTTCCATCTTTAGGATCATTAAGAAGATGCTTTGAACCCAATTCATTCTTATTTGACGAAATGTATAAGTCCTGAAGAGCGATGGCAGCATCAGTTTTAGGGAAGTAATTTTCTAAAACGGCATTTCTATTGAGGCGTGACGATAATTTTGGTAAAAACTGATCCTGATAATATTTTGTCAGATTTTCTTCAGACTCAGTAATCCGAAGTTCTTTTAGAATAAAAGTATTTTCTAGAGTGTCGAACCCCTTGGAGAAATCTTTCATCGCCCTTACGATCATCTTATTTTCTGAAAATGTCTCCATCTGCTTTCTTATCTGGGCAAAGTAGCGCTCGATTTGCGCGGCTTTCAGTTCACGTATGGCCACTAATTTGTCGAAAGTTTCAGCCTCAATAGCTGTCCTAGATGCCTTTATGGAAACAAATGATATCGCAGCGATTATGACCAAAATGGATGGAAGTATGACTACTGTAATCTTAGTTCCTATGTTTAGATTTCGCCAAAAAGTCATACCCAAAACCCTCAGAAAAAGTTTATAAAGCCGTTATTGATCATTCCATGGGTTTAGCTTGTCGATATAATTCAATATGACCCGACCATTTATATAGGATGCTTTAACCCTTAAAACCTATATACAAAAAGTTAAAGCCCGCACAAATCTAAGTAAACTAACAATGTTACAATTACATGTAAAAGGTGGCATAGAAATATTTCTTCGCTTTTAAAATTACGTTACGAAAAAAAGAATTTGACACAATAGCCATTTCAGCTGTTTTATTTAGTCTTTGGAAACAAGAGCGCTTTCCAGAGATAGACAATTTCGACTATAAAATCTTTTGAGTAATCCCTTTGAGTAGGAACCAATTATTCAACTAAGTTTTTGAGGACCAGCGAGAAAACATAAATGGGGAAAAAGCTAGAGTCATTTTCTCCATCGGGCAACCCAGTCGACATGAACGGTGATGGAGTTAAAACGAGTGGAAAAGGTTTAAAATCCTTCTCACCCTCGGCCACTGTTGAAAAAAAGATCGCCGACACTAATCAAGACGAGAGCTCTTCCAGCCAAAAAAACAGTGCTATCTCCTCCGATGAAAATAATAAAGAAATAAAAAACTCGGGGACACAAACAAATTTTGAAGACCGAAGTTCCTTAGATGAAAAGCTTCAATCAATAAGTAAAATCGTCCAATCTTCAGAGCCCCTTCAGAATGGCATAAACGAAGAAAAACATTCCATAGATAAAGAACATCAGCCATTGGAGGTCGAAAGTCGAGACCAAGACTACGATGCCACAACGGTAAATTTTATCAAAGAGGATGATACATTTTACGATAAACTATTCATCTTTGAGAGATCTGGTTCACAATTCGCAATACCAGTTCAACATGTAAAAGAAGTTATCCGAGATTTTGGAAATATTGAAAGCTTACCAACCGAAATAAGAGGTTGTATAGGGTCGATAATTTATCGAGACAAGCTTATCCCTGTTTTTGAATGTGCCGATTTAATTTCAGATAATTCTTTTGAGGACTCTTTAGGTAAACAGTCGTCGTTAGTATGTGTAAGTTTAGGATCATTTGACTTTTGTTTTACGATGGATAAACATATCGACGTCATATCAACTAATAATGTACTCGGATCCTCTCATCTGCGGGAAGAGGAATTTAAAAATTCAAATAAAAGAGAAGAACTCATAAGAGCCGTAGTTGGATTCCAATCATCTAACTTATTGATCATACATGTTGAAAAAATTCAGAAAACCCTCTCAAAAACGATTGGTAAGCAAGGCGTTCTTGACCACCAGGGTTCTGGGACTGTAGAGTTAAAAGAAGAAGTACAAAAAAGTACTCAGGAATATATTTATTCCCGGATACATGACTATCACTTCGTTATCGATGTTCAAAATGTTGTTGAGATTATAGAGGGATACGATGTCACACGAATTCACGATAAAAGTGAGTTTGTAAGGGGATTAATTAATCTTCGCGGACAGGTCCTTGCATGTATAGATATTTCTGCGGAATTAGGCGAGCAGAGCCTTGTAATAGATGAGAGAAATAAATTTATAGTCTTGCGCCAAGATCAAAACGAGTTTGCGCTTTGCGTGGATGAAGTTTTAGGCATCCAAAATTTAGATCCCTCAAGTTTTTCTTCCTCAGAAGCCGTTTTGAACCAACGTGTTTCCGAGGTATTTACAAGCGTGAGAGAACAGAACAACACAACACTTTTGCAACTAGCTACAGAGAGCATAGTTGCTTCTGAGAACTTAGCTCTATACCGATAAAACTAAGTTAAGCGGCAGATATTATTGCCTTAAGGAAAAGGAAAAAAAAATGAGAATTTTCTCTTCAATCTTTGGACGACTGTTAGTGTTATTAGGCATCGCGACCATCGCGATCATCACTCTAGGAGGGCTCTCCACCTACTCGCTGGATAAAGTCGGCAAGGCTATACATTCCGTCAATGTTTTCCAAATTCCTATTTTGGAGCATGTGGCAAAAATATCGGAGTATCAGTTGTTGCAGGAGGTTAAGTTAAACACGGCCGCATTCGAGCTTGAGACATACCAGAAGAAAGCCGCTGAAAAAAATATTTTACTAATGAAAAAATATTCCAAAAAGGCAAGTGCAGAGATACTTCTAGTTGAGAATTTATTAGCCATTCAATTGGATCGAGATTTGAAGGATTTGAGCAAATACCGGGAGTATTTGGACGGAAAAATTGCAACCCCTGAAAAAGTCCATCTCTCTCCAGATCAACTTTCCGAAGTTGAATCGATGCTTAGTTTAGTTACGCTTATAGAAAAAGAGCACAAAGACTATGATAAGATAAGCGGAAAATTTATCAAAATAGTTAAAAAAGATATCGCCAGTAAGGGAAGTCAAGGAAACACAGAAAAACATTCAGCCTCCCACTCAGACGAACCTTCACTTCGTGAAATGACTGAAAAAATCGAGGAAATACAAAACAAAATTAATAAGCATTTAGAAGAAGTTATAGAAATTGGGTCTAAAATGACCAAGGAGGCTGGAGAGAGCGCAGAGAAAATTGAAGTGCAAGCGCTTCTCAATACCGCTGTGGTAGCAATAACAACTATCACTCTGATAACAATAATTGGTTTGATTATTGCGATAGGAGTAAAACGTAAATTGAAAACTGCCATCGTCTCCATTAACCGTTTC
>CALIMD010000350.1 GCA_938028645.1 uncultured Alphaproteobacteria bacterium | reverse complement strand
TCCATAGCTCTTCCACCAAGAACATAAGATGGCCTAATAACGATGGGGAAGCCAATTTTATTTGCAGCAGACTCGGCCTCATCGAGTGTAGATACGATCTCATTGGCGGGTTGTTTTAATTTTAATTCATCTAATAATGCTTTAAAACGTTCTCGATCTTCTGCTAAATCTATTGAGTTAGTGGGTGTGCCCAAAATAGGAATATTTGCTGCTTCAAGGGCATGACAAAGTTTAAGAGGAGTTTGACCTCCAAGTTGAACGATCACCCCCTTTACCGACCCCTTTTTTTGCTCAGTTCTTATCAACTCAATGACATTCTCAGCAGTTAACGGTTCAAAGTATAATCGATCTGAAGTATCATAATCGGTTGATACTGTCTCAGGATTGCAATTGACCATTATAGTTTCATAACCCGCTTCCGTTAGGGAGTACGCAGCATGAACACAACAATAATCGAACTCTATACCTTGCCCAATTCGATTTGGACCGCCACCAAGGATTATAATTTTTTCGCTATTTGTAGGCTCGGATTCACATTCTGTTAAGTTATGTCCATCCCCTTCATAGGTTGAATACATATATGGTGTTTTGGCTTCGAATTCTGCGGCACAGGTATCTATGCGCTTAAAAACGGGATGAATGGTGAGTTGTTCCCGGCGCTTAGTCACCTCAGACTCTTTTATATTAAGCAGTTTTGCTATGCGAGCATCGGAGAAGCCATCCTGCTTCAACTTAAATAAACTTGGTCTATCATTGGGTAGGCCATTGATCTTTAGTGCAGACTCTTTCTTCACAATAGCTTCGATGTGACGAAGAAACCATTTGTCTATAGAACAGGCATTATAGATGTCGTCGATAGAAAGCCCGGATCTAAAAGCTTGTGCCACCCGCAGTAGTCTATCAGGTACTGGCTCCGAAAGAGCCGCAATGATAGCACTTTTATCTATTGCACCTGCGATATTAGTTCCTGGCAGTTCTATGTCATCTAGACCGCTTAGGCCGGTTTCCATTGAATTGATAGCTTTTTGAAGGGATTCAGAAAAATTACGACCGATTGCCATAGCTTCCCCAACGGACTTCATGGAGGTACTCAACGTGGCTTCTGCTCCAGCAAATTTTTCAAATGTAAACCGTGGAATTTTTGTGACAACATAATCTATGGTTGGTTCAAAACTCGCTGGTGTTGCACCAGTGACATCATTATCTAACTCATCAAGCGTGAAGCCAACGGCTAATTTAGCTGCTATTTTAGCAATTGGAAAACCCGTCGCTTTTGATGCAAGTGCTGATGATCTGGAAACCCGCGGATTCATTTCAATTACAACAAGTTTTCCGTTTTCAGGATTAACAGCGAATTGGACATTGGAGCCACCTGTATCTACACCAATTTCCCTCAGCACCTCAATTGAGGCGTTGCGCATCCTCTGGTATTCTTTATCAGTAAGTGTAAGCGCCGGGGCAACTGTTATAGAGTCGCCTGTGTGTATGCCCATAGGATCTACATTTTCTATAGAACAAATGATAATGCAGTTGTCTGCGCAGTCACGGACAACTTCCATTTCAAACTCTTTCCAGCCTAGAACAGATTCCTCGATTAAAACTGTACTAACCGGTGATAGTCGGAGCCCTGTTCTTAAAATCTCATCAAATTCATCCAAGTTATACGCGATGCCGCCGCCGGTACCTGCTAGTGTAAAGGAGGGTCGTAGTATTGCTGGTAAGCCGACCTCCGCTAATGCTCTTCGGCCATCTTCCTCTTTTTCTACAAGACGTGAGCGCGGTGATTCGAGGCCAATTTTGTCCATCGCGTCTCTAAAGAGGAGTCTATCTTCTGCTTTTTCGATGGCTTCAAGATTAGCACCAATGAGCTCCACATTAAGTCGTTCCAACGTGCCATCTTTAGCAAGAGTTAAGGCTGTATTGAGAGCGGTTTGCCCACCCATAGTTGGAAGTAAAGCATCGGGCTTTTCTTTTTCAATGATCCGAGCAACCGTATCGCTTGTTATTGGTTCTACATAGGTTGCATCAGCAAGATCCGGATCTGTCATAATTGTCGCTGGGTTGGAATTCACCAATATGATTCGGTAGCCTTCCTCTTTAAGTGCCTTGCAGGCTTGGGTTCCGGAATAATCAAATTCGCATGCTTGACCTATTACGATTGGCCCGGCTCCTATAATCAAAATACTAGATATATCGGTGCGCTTAGGCATGGTGAGATGTTATGCCCTCCTGGACTAAAGTTACAAATTTTGTGAAAAGGTAATCACTTTCAGTTGGTCCTGGTGATGCCTCCGGATGATATTGTACAGAGAAAATAGCCTTGTCTTTGTATTTTAGACCCTCAATTGAATTATCGAATAATGACCGATGGGTAATTTCCACATTTTCAGGCAAGCTTTTCTCTGAAAGTACGAATCCATGGTTCTGACTTGTAATCTCAATTTTCCCCGTCAATAAGTCTTTTACTGGATGGTTAGCTCCACGGTGTCCAACTTTCATTTTTTCGGTTTTTGCCCCCAGTGCTAGGCCAAGGAGCTGGTGTCCAAGGCAAATACCGAATATTGGCGTGTTACTATCTATTAAGGTCTTTATTATTGGGACAGCATACCCCCCTGTTGCGGCGGGATCTCCCGGACCATTTGATAAAAAAATACCATCGGGGTTAAGAGCTAATATAGTTTCGGCTGGAGTTGTTGCCGGCACAACAGTCACCCTACAACCATTTTTCACTAAATTTCGTAGTATGTTTTTCTTCACACCATAGTCTATCGCAACAATATGAAAGGTTTTAGGAGATATTGTTTGGTAGGCTTCTGAGGTATTCTCATTTCCAAATTTCCATGTCCCTTCGTCCCAAGAATAAATATCATCGCAGGTGACATCACTTGCTAGATCTTTTCCTTCTAAACCCTCGTAATTTTTTGCCTGTTTAATTAATTTCTCAATATTGAAAACCTTATTTTTAGAGTGGCATATCACGCCATTCAGAGCTCCAAAAGTACGTATCCTTTTTGTTAGATCTCTTGTATCTATTCCATAAATACCTATCAACCCAAGCGCATTTAGCCATTCTCTAAAATGATCAGTTGCCCTGTAGTTTGATGGATTAGTTATATCTGCCCTAATAATTATACCCTTTGCAAATGATCGTGAATGCTCAAGGTCATTATCATTGACACCGATATTCCCTATATGAGGAAACGTAAACGTAATGATCTGATCAGCGTAAGATGGATCTGTAATTATCTCTTGATAACCAGTCATGGATGTATTGAAACATATTTCGCCGGAGGTACAACCTTCCGCCCCAAGGCCGCCACCCCAATACACTGATCCATCGGCAAGCACCAAGGCACCTGTCGCGGAATTAGGTTGCTCATTCACATTCAGCAAGTGAGCTTCGGTCGCAGTAGCGATCGCCATTAGCAATTTTTCCTTGGACAAAATTCGCGATTTTGGATACGCGATGTAATCATTTTGGTCAACCTTTATGTTGTCATTTTTGCTAGATTTTTGACTTTCGTTAACAAAAAGCTTGCGTTTTTTCTACGATTACTCGATTACTAGCGGCTACTTGTTATAACGCTCGTTGAGAGAGGGGCAGTTGTGTTGCGCGACAATTTAAATGACGCTCTCAAAGTTGCTTTGAAAACACAGGATAAGGCCGCTTTGGGAACGATTCGTTTGATCTTAGCCTCCATCAAGGATAAGGATATATCGGTTCGGGTAGATGGTAATTCGGAGGGCGTCTCTGACGCTCAGATATTATCATTGCTTCAAACGATGGTGAAGCAAAGAAACGAATCAATAAGACTATACGAAGATGGCGGTCGGCATGATCTTGCTGATCAAGAAAAAAATGAAATAACAGTAATCCAAAGGTTCATGCCCCAACAACTCGGCGATGAGGGAGTCGAATCAGCCATAAAAGACGCTATTCAAAAAATTGATGCGAAAAGTCACAAGGATATGGGGAAGGTAATGGGTTATTTGAAGGAGCGATACCCTGGCCAGATAGACTTTTCAAAAGCTAGTATTGTTGTACGGAATATTTTGGAAATTGATAAAAATATTAAGAAAAAAGCTTAGATAATTTCGAAATATCGGTTCATTTGCCAGTCTGTTACCTGTCTTCGATATTCTGCAACCTCCCACTCCCGTGTCGCCGAATAATGGTCTACAAAATCGCTTCCAAAATAGAGGCGTGCTGGCGTTGACTTCTTTAAGGTTGTGATGGAATCCTGAAGTGTTTGAGGTAGATACTCGAGGTCGTTAGTTTCATTTTGATAACTAGTACCATGCAAAGGTGGGCCCGGTTCAACCTTATTCTCAATTCCCCATAGACCAGAGGCTAATGCGGCTGCCATGCTAAGATACGGATTACTGTCTGCTGATCCCAGCCTGTATTCCACTCGTTGGCTGCTCGGTGACCCTGGAATGACCCGTAGAGAGCATGTCCTGTTATCAATGCCCCAGCTATTGTTTGTTGGGGCCCATAAACCGGGCACAAGTCTTGTGTATGAATTGATTGTAGGAGCGACTAAAGCCATAAAATCCGACAATAGCCGTTGTTGCCCGCCAATAAACCATCTCATGGTGTCACTGATGCTATTCTGCCGCTGGGAGTCATGAAAAATAGGTTCTCCTTTGCTGTCAGTAAGCGAGATATGTATATGCCCCGATTGCCCTGGATGGTCCATTGACCATTTAGCCATGAATGTCGCCATTAGATTATTTTTTTGCGCCAAGATCTTTGTAAAGGTTTTGAATAAAACGGCTTTATCTGCGGCAGCTAAGATTTCATCTACTTTGAGCGCTGCTTCTATAACTCCAGGACCAGTTTCTGTGTGGTATCCTTCAATTGGAAACCCCATATTCTCGCTCATTTCCAACAAGTCATTATGAAAGTCAGAATTCACTGTGTTTCTTATTATAGAGTAACCAAAATTTCCGGGCGTATATGGGGTTAAATTGTGGAATTTCTTTTCCCGAACAGATTCTGGGGTTTCGTTGAATAAAAAAAATTCATACTCCGCGGCTGCTAAAGCGAAGCAACCCATGGCCTCAGCTTTTACAATTACTTTTTTAAGAATATTTCTGGGGCAGATAGTTTGTGCTGCACCAATAAATTCTGCAAGAAAAAAAAGCGCCCCATTTTCCCACGGTATCGACCGACATGTTTGGGGGATTGGTTTGACTAGCGCGTCTGGAAATCCTGTGTGCCAGCCAGTATGTCCACTGTTATTATAAAGTTGATCGTTACAATCCCATCCCAAAATAACATCGCAAAAACCGAATCCATTCTCCATTGCATGGGTTAATTTTTCTTTTGAGATATATTTTCC
>CALIMD010000349.1 GCA_938028645.1 uncultured Alphaproteobacteria bacterium | reverse complement strand
CCGCTTTTATCTCTTGGTGAGGGTATTCCAATTGCACGCATTCCCCCATCAACATAGTGAATTTCTCCTGTCACACCGCTAGACAGATTGCTGGCGAGAAATAGTCCAGCAGCTCCGACTTCCTCGGGCTGAACATTGCGTGCCAAGGGTGAGGTCTGTTCCGAGTACCTATACACATATCTCGCATCAGCGATAGCTGATCCTGCCAGAGTTCGCATTGGCCCCGGCGAGAGCGCATTAACTCTAATTCCGCGTCCTCCAAGATCTGTCGCCAAATACCTAACACTGGCCTCTAAGGCAGCTTTTGCAATTCCCATAACATTATAGTTTGGAATAGTTCGCGCCGACCCAAGATAACTAAGGGTAATAAGGCTTCCACCCGCCCCCATCAGATCGACTGCGTGACGAGCGACATTGGTGAACGAAAAGCACGAGATATCCATTGTATTTTTGAAATTTTTTCGAGTAGTGTCTGCGTAACGTCCTTTAAGCTCCGCCTTATCCGAATATGCAATCGCATGGACCACAAAATCCAAAGCACCCCACTTTTTTTTGATTTCCTGAAATACAGAATCTAGATCTTCGTCATTTCCAACATCACATTGCAAAACCAAGTCAGACCCAATCGAAGTAGCTAGGGGTCGAACTCTTTTTGCGATGGAATCGTTCTGATATGTAAAAGCCAATTCACCGCCTTCTTTGGCGATTGCTGCCGCGATACTCCAAGCTATCGAGCGTTCATTAGCAACTCCCATAATCAAACCGCGCCTACCGCGCATTAAACCGAGCTCTGTAACTGCCTCATTCATATTTGAAACACACTCCTAGTTTATATTACGCGTTTTGAATGGCACTTAATTATCAATAGCTCGAAATGCTAGAACTGAGTTGGTTCCGCCAAACCCAAAGCTATTTGAAAGGGCAAGGTTAACTTTCATGTCTTCCTTCAATTCTGTTATAATAGGCATCGATCCTGCTAAAGGGTCCAAATTCTCAATGTTGGCAGATGCTGTCAAAAAGTTGTTTTTCATCATAAGAAGAGTGTAAATGGATTCATGAACGCCTGCCGCTCCCTGCGAGTGCCCCGTCAGTGACTTTGTAGAACTAATCAAAGGGATATTCTTTGAACCAAAAACCTCCGAAATTGCCTCAAGTTCCTTAGTATCTCCGATTGGAGTACTTGTCCCGTGAGTGTTTATATAATCGACTGGTTCCGATATTTCATTTAGTGCCATATTCATACATCTAACAGCACCCTCACCTGAAGGTTGCACCATATCCACCCCATCTGAAGTCGCTCCATAACCAACTAATTCAGCGTAGATTTGGGCTCCTCGTGCTTTAGCATGATCTAACTCCTCAAGAACCAGAACGCCTCCTCCTCCGGCAATCACAAAACCATCGCGGTCTACATCGTATGCGCGGGAAGCTTTTTCTGGAATATCATTATATTTGGAGGACAAGGCGCCCATTGCATCAAAGAGAACCGAAAGTGTCCAATGCAATTCTTCACCACCTCCCGCAAACACTATGTTTTGTTTTCCTAACTGGATTGTTTCGTAGGCATTGCCAATACAATGCGAACTGGTAGAACACGCGGAGCTAATAGAATAACTTAGTCCTTTAATTTTGAATGAAGTGGATAGTGTCGCGGACGTAGTACTCGACATGACGCGCGGCACCATATAAGGGCCAACTCTTTTTGGTCCTTTCTCCCGCGCAAGATCGAAAGCTGACATCATATTAGATGTTGATGGGCCACCAGACCCAATGATCAACCCTGTTGACGGATTGCTTACATCTGATTCTTCTAATCCTGCATCCTTGATTGCCTCTTCCATAGCAATGTAAGCATATGAGGCGCCATTACCCATAAACCTGAGAAGCTTTCTGTCGATGTAATCGCTTGGCTCTAATTTAATAGATCCGTGAATATGACTCCGGAAACCCATATCCCTATACTCATCGCTGAACGTTATTCCTGAGGTGCCATTTCTTAGAGATTCTGTAACCTCCTCAGAATTATTACCTATGCTGGAAACTACCCCAAGACCTGTTACGACAACTCGCCGCATCATGCAGCTCCTTCCGAAGCGGTCTTTGAAAATAAGCCAACCCGAATATCCTTGGCTTCAAAAACAGTTTCACCATCACAAATCACACGGCCATCTGCTATACCCAAACATAAACGGCGCATAATAACTCGTTTTAGATCCAACTGAAATTTAAGAAGTTTCGCCGTAGGCAGAACTTGTCCCGTAAACTTTACCTCACCTACGGAAATAGCTCGTCCCGATCCGGGGCCGCCTAGCCATCCGAGTGTGAAGCCAAGTAATTGCCATAAACCATCCATTCCAAGACATCCTGGCATAACAGGGTCACCTTCAAAGTGACATTTAAAAAACCACAAATCCGGCTTTATATCGAATTCGGCTTCTACATTACCTTTTCCGTTCACGCCACCATCATCCGAAATATGAGTTATCCTATCAAACATCAACATTGGCGGCATTGGCAGCTGTGCATTACCTGGCCCAAACAACTTCCCTTTGGCACATTGGATCAACTCTTCATAATTAAAGCTAAATTTTCGATCAGAGGTCACGTTAAAACAATCCTTGTGCAAAAAGGTACAATAGGTTCTTATCCATTCGTTATCAGCAACTAAGTTGCCATTCTCTTATATTACTGGTTATATTACGTTACGCCAATATTTTATCACAGGAGGTGGTTGAATAGTTGCTAGCTACTACCATGTCGTGGTCGTATGGCAGGAATTGAAAAAATTCATTCTAAATGATTGGATCCATCTGATTTAAAAATAGAAGTTAAATTAGTATTTAGCTATTGATACAGAATGGTAAGAAACATGGTGTTGACAACATCCGAAATAGACAAACTTCTCGATAACGCTAAACTTAGGCACACAAAGCAACGCGCTCAACTTGCCAAAATGCTGTTTAAGGCCGAGAACCGACATTTTACGGCGGAGCAATTGCATAAAGAAGCGCGAACAGCTGGTCATACTATCTCGCTCGCGACAATTTACAATACGCTGCATCAATTTCGAAGCGTCGGCCTATTACGCCAAGTAATTGTAGAGCCTGGAAAAGTATATTTCGATACCAATACAGAGCCTCATCACCACTTTTACATAGAAGATGACGGCGAATTGTTAGACGTTGAACGAAACGAAGTTACAATTGCAACACTCCCAAAGATACCTAAAGACTGCGATATTCAAGAAATGGACGTTATAATACGTTTACGAAAAAAATAACCTGCCTCGGGTATATAATTCCACCCATTTTCTTTTTTTAGAATCGTTCTAAAAAGCTTGACTATTTCGATGCCCCTTATCATATATAACGCATGATTATGGGATTCTACTTGAACCAACCAGCGTTCGGTTCCGTAGAAGTATTAAGGGAAACAATGATTGGATTAGAACGATGTCAGACTTAAAAAATTCAAAGACAGAAGAGAACCTAAA
>CALIMD010000348.1 GCA_938028645.1 uncultured Alphaproteobacteria bacterium | reverse complement strand
TGCAGCGGAATAAACTAGGTGATGGGGCAATTTTTCAAAGTAAAATGGGCTGGAAAAACTTATGTCAATTGAAGTAAATGTCCCAATTTTGGGTGAATCTGTAAGTGAAGCTACGGTTGCTACATGGTTAAAGAAGGAGGGTGATCGAGTTAACTCGGATGAACCTCTTGTGGAACTTGAAACGGATAAAGTAACACTTGAAGTTAATAGTCCAATTTCTGGCACGTTAAGCTCGATACTTTGTGAAGAAGGTGCGGAAGTAGAAGTAGGAGCGCTTTTGTGCGTTATTGATGAGGGAGCTGAGACATCAGCGCAGATATCCAAGCAAGTATCAAAAGCAATGAGCTCTGCAAAGTTGGAAACTGGGGAATTAGAACAAAAGCAAGAGAGAGCCGCCGGGCTAAATCTTTCAGCTCTAAAGACACTTTCCCCTGCGGTTCGGAAGCTTGTTGATGACAATAATCTAGATCCCAATCAAATAAAGCCTTCGGGTAAAGATGGGCGTTTATTGAAGACTGATGTGCTTGGTGCGATAGAGAACGGAACCGCTAAAGTATTTGCTCAGTCATCAGGTTTACCAATTGAGCTAAACGCAAAATCGTCTTTACCTCCGAGACCGGATGATGCCAGAGAAGAACGTGTGAAGATGAACCGATTGCGGCAGGTTATCGCCCGTAGATTGAAGGAAGCCCAAAATACTGCTGCTATGCTGACGACATATAATGAAGTCGATATGGGGGCGATAATGGATTTGCGGTCAGAGTATCGTGAAACTTTTGAGAAGAAACATGGAGTACGACTTGGGTTTATGTCGTTCTTTATAAAAGCATGCGTGAATGCGTTAAGAGAATTACCAGCAGTGAATGCTGAAATTTATAATGACGAAATAATTTATAAGAATTTTTATGATATCGGGGTGGCTGTTGGTACACCTCAAGGTCTAGTTGTGCCCGTTCTCAGGGAAGCCGATAAACTAGGGTTCGCGCAGTTAGAAAAATCGATAAATGACTTTGGTGTGCGAGCGAGGGATGGAAAATTAGCCATAGAAGAAATGAAAGGTGGAACTTTTACTATTTCAAATGGCGGGGTATACGGTTCATTAATGTCATCGCCAATTTTGAATCCTCCTCAATCAGGAATACTCGGGATGCATAAGATCCAATCACGCCCAATGGCAGTTAATGGAGTTGTCGAGATTAGATCAATGATGTACTTGGCGCTCTCCTATGACCATCGTATAGTTGATGGGCGGGAGGCGGTAACTTTTTTGGTTAGGGTCAAGGAAGCGTTAGAAGATCCAAGGCGATTGCTGATTGATATGTAATTTATCAAAGCCTGTTAAAAATTATCCTGACAACGGATATTATTAGACAAATTTTTGAATATGGCTCTCGCGTGCGATGAAACAGAGTCTATTTTTAGGGACCAAATATGCCAAATGAATTCGATCTTGTTGTTATAGGTGCTGGACCGGGCGGTTACGTCGCAGCTATTCGAGCTGCTCAGTTAGGATTAAAAGTGGCTTGTGTGGATAGAAGGACAAGCTTAGGCGGAACCTGCTTAAACGTCGGCTGTATCCCCTCAAAGGCGCTCCTGTCTGCATCACAAAAATTTGCCGACGCTTCAAATAATCTGTCTGAGTATGGGATAGAAATTAGCAGTGTGAACTTAAACTTGAAAAAAATGATGGCTAAAAAAGATAGCATAGTCAGTGAGCTTACTAAAGGAATTGAATTCTTACTAAAGAAAAACAAAGTGACCTGGGTTACTGGAAAGGCAACAATTAAATCGCCATCTGAAGTAGAAGTGATCTCCGACGGTGCCAAAAACGTTCTTCTTAAAACATCAAAAATCCTAATCGCGACAGGCTCGGAGTCGACACCATTACCCAACTTGAAGTTTGATGAAAAACGAGTAGTCACCTCAACTGGTGCTCTAGAATTGTCGGAGGTGCCAAAACATCTGGTTGTTGTAGGGGGAGGCTATATTGGTTTGGAGATGGGCTCTATCTGGGCGCGTTTGGGGGCCAAGGTCACCGTTGTTGAGTTTTTAGATAGAATCGTGCCTCAGATGGATCTAGAGATAGGACGAAAATTTCAACGTATATTAAAAATGCAAGGGATAGATTTCAAACTGCAGACTAAGGTAACGCAAGGTGAAGTGAGTTCGAATGGGGTTTTATTGAATATTGAACCGGCTGTTGGTGGAACATCTTCAAACTTAAAGTGTGATGTAGTCCTTGTGGCTATAGGTCGCAAACCTTTTGTAGAAGATCTGGGTGTCGAGAAACTAGGGATAACCTGCGATAAAAGAGGTTTTATTTCGATTGATGATGATTTCGAAACATCGGTTCCTGGAATATTTGCTATTGGGGATTGTGTTCCTGGTCCCATGCTGGCACACAAAGCCGAAGAGGATGGAATTGCTGCGGTAGAAATAATGGCAGGTCAAACTGGCCATGTTGATTATAATTTAGTTCCCGGGGTTATATACACGCATCCTGAAGTTGCTTCTGTAGGTAAGACGGAGGAAGAACTCAAAGAATTGGGAATAGCCTATGCAAAAGGTAGTTTTCCCTTCTCCGCTAATAGTAGGGCCAAAGCTGTTAATGAGACTGAAGGCTTGGTTAAAATTCTCGCAGACGCAAAAACGGATAAAGTTTTGGGCGTCCATATTATTAGTCCTGATGCTGGGACTGTAATCCATGAATGTGTAACTGCGATGACTTATGGCGCGTCTGCCGAAGATATCGCAAGAACCTGCCATGCCCACCCGACATTAAACGAAGCAGTTAAAGAAGCTGCTCTGGCTGTCGATGGAAGAACGATACACATTTAATTAAGTATAAAATAGGAAATATACATTACAATTTATATTATTTTTGAGCTCGTGGGTGTGCTTTTTGATGCACCTCTAATAAATGGGCCGTATCCACGTCCGTATATCTTTGTGTGGTTGATAATGAGGAATGGCCGAGTAGTTCTTGTATGGTTCTAAGATCTCCCCCGTTAATGAGTAGGTGTGTTCCGAACGAATGTCTTAACGCATGTGGCGTGGCTGTAGAGGGTAAACCAAGCGCTGCCTGCAATGAGCGCATCATTCTTTGAACAACCGCGGGGTTAAGTCGTTTTCCTCGAACGCCATAGAATAATGGAGTTTCGTATTTTATTTGAAACGGGCATATAGCTCGATAGTTCTCGACCGCAGCTCGTACTGACGGCAAAACTGGGACTAATCTTTGTTTGGAGCCTTTACCAGTAATTGTAATAGTTTCAGAAAAGGGAACAATATCGCCATTCATCTGAAGCGCCTCGCTAATCCGAAGCCCACAGCCGTATAGTAGGTGTATGAGTGCGGAGTCCCTTGCTCCAACCCAGCGAATTTTTGACAACGTCTTCGATGCTTCAAGGCTTTCTTTCGCATCAGAAATATTCAATGCTTTAGGAAGGGAATGATTAGTCCTAGGAGATTTTATTCGATCAACATGACTATTCGTTATTGCTAGTTCTTGCTCGAGATAGTGAAAAAAATTTCTAATGGTAGAGATCGTTCTCGCAGTTGAACTTTTAGATAGTCCCTTCATCTGAATTTCAGTAATGAAGCTTCTGAAATCAGTTAAAGTAATATTCTCTAAATCATTCAAACTTATTAGCTGTCCTAAATGCTTTGACAAGAAAGCCAGGAATACTTCAAGGTCGTGTAAATAGGCTGTTCTGGTGTTAAAACTGAGGCGTCGCTGATTTTCTAGCCAACTGCTCCAACTAACAATCACCTCCTTGCATTCAATTACAATGGCTTGTTCCAAAGTCTTTAAAGAACTAGGCATTTTACGTTTTTGTCTCCCTAGTCATAACTTACTGCGGGTAGTTTGCAGAAACCTTATTCAACTGGTCCTTCCAAAATTGATGTTTTTTATGCCAAGTTTAAAAATTTAGCTGCCAGGCCGTTTAGAGAATCGATTGCCCGGTTTTTTTCCAGTCTTCCAAAAAAGCGCTCAAGCCGCTATCTGTTAACGGGTGCTTATATAAAGCCTTTATAACTGATGTAGGAAGGGTTGCTATGTCGGCCCCCAAAAGCGCTGCTTGAATAACATGTTGGGGTCCTCTAACCGAAGCTACTAAAACTTCAGTGGAGAAATTATAATTTGCATAGATTTGAACTATTTCGGAAATTAATTCCATTCCCATTCCGCCCATATCGTCCACTCGTCCAGCAAACGGGGAAATGAAGGTTGCTCCAGCTTTGGCTGCTAACAGAGCTTGAGCGGCCGAGAAACAGAGTGTTACATTAACAGAAGTGCCTTCATCTGATAACGTTTTACAAGTTTTAAGTCCGTCAAAGGTCAGCGGCACTTTCACCGCTATATTTTTCGCAATACCCTGTAACATCCGACCTTCGGCTAACATTGTATCAAAGTCCGTTGCTGTTACCTCGGCGCTGACAGGACCATCTATAATACTACATATTTCTGATATTACTTCTTTAATGTCCCGTCCTGATGCTGCAATTAACGAAGGGTTCGTAGTTACGCCATCAACTAGACCGGTAGGCACCATATCTTTTATTTCTTGGACGTTTGCCGTGTCTAAAAAAAATTTCATCTGAAAACTCTCTATTTTTGAAACGATATCGCCAATTCTATCCAACTGTGGGCATTATGGCTAGTTTTTGAAATATTTAATTATCATAACTTAAAGTCTGATATTGTCTCTAAGTCACAGATAGAGCAATCTATATGGCAAGGTGATTTTGGAATAATGAAATTTATGGATTTTGAAGACAAAAAAAGGGATGTATCTTTGATGCTGCCTTGTGGTCGGATAAACGTGCTCCTTCCAATACCTATATCTCAATATTACGAGTATTTGAATACAGACCTCCCTTTGAGGATAGGCGATTTGGTTGAGGTGCCGTTTGGAAAAAGATATCTCCCGGGTTTGGTGATAGGCTCTGTAGAAGGGCAAGTTGAGGTTTCAAAATTAAAACCGGTATTGAGCAAATACGATTTGCCGAGTATGCCAAGGGAAATGATAAATTTTGTTATCTGGGTATCAACATATAACATGGTTCCTGCCGGATCTGTGCTCAAAATGGTATTAAGTGCGCCCGATGCACTTCTTCCACCACGACAGGTTAAAGCTTTTTTTAAGGCGTTCGATATGGAGACGCCGGGAATAAAACTCACACCGGCTCGAAAAAGAGTATTGGAGTATCTTGCTGATAACAAACCCCGTACAGTACGAGAGATTACTGAATTTGCAAGCGTGACACCAGCTATCGTCAGCGGGTTAAAGCGTTCAGGATTTATCAACTCAGTTGCGATTGCAGAAAAAGATCTATTAGAGACGCATAAGACGAAAAAGGCAATCACCCCGGTCTTTAATAAAGAACAAGGTGTGGCTGTATCAAGATTGGTGCACTCATTGAGAGAAAAAACTTTTAAAGTTAGTTTGATTGATGGCGTGACTGGGGCAGGTAAAACAGAAGTCTATTTTGAGGCTATATCTGAAGTATTAAAACAAGAAAAACAGGTTTTGATATTGCTTCCGGAGATAGCATTGTCACAACCATTCTTAACTCGATTTGAGACACGGTTTGGTTTTCGTCCGGGCCAATGGCATTCTGATTTATCAGGAAAAATACGAAACCAAACTTGGAGAGCTGTTTTTGAAGGAAAGATCTCGGTTGTTGTGGGTGCACGCTCCGCTTTATTTTTACCTTTTTCAAAGCTTGGTTTAATCGTTGTTGATGAAGAACATGAAGCAGGTTTCAAGCAGGCTGACGGCGTCAAATATCAATGTAGAGACATGGCTGTAGCAAGAGCTCGAGCTGGCCAGTTTAGTGCGGTTTTAGTATCTGCTACTCCTTCCTTAGAAACAGTAATCAATTTTGAACAGGGTCGTTATAACCGAATCGCGCTTAATTCGCGTTATGGCACGGCGGATTTACCTGAGGTAAAGGCAATTGATTTGGGTAAGTCTAATTTGATTAAAGGATATTGGATTACAGAGCGGTTAGTAGATGAAATATCTAAGACACTTGAACGTAAAGAACAGACCATACTATTTTTAAATCGGCGTGGGTATGCGCCTCTTAATCTTTGCCGTGCCTGTGGACATAGACTAGAGTGTCCCAATTGCTCGGCGTGGTTAGTCGAACACAAATCGATCTCCAGATTGC
>CALIMD010000347.1 GCA_938028645.1 uncultured Alphaproteobacteria bacterium | reverse complement strand
TGGTTTGAGCCCAATAAACCTTCGAAAACACCCATATATTCTCGTGGTGATTTGAGATTTGGTCACGCATTAGTTGGGCCTGCGATTATTGAGCAATTGGACGCGGTAACGGTTATATTTCCGGGCGATGCAGTCAAAGTCGATGGTTCGGGTAATTTAATAATAAAGGTTAAGTAATGAAAAAAGAGTTAATAAAGCTTGATCCGGTGACCATTGAAATATTATCGAATGGACTCCAGTCGGTAGTAGATGAAGCTTTCATAGCTTTGATGAAAAGTGCATATTCAACGAATATAAAAGAACGACACGATCACTCCTGTGCGATAGTTGATAGGACGGGACGACTTGTTGCGCAGGCGGCCAATAGTATTCCTGTGCATATCGCTTCCGTTCTGGGCCAGATGAAAGCAATATTCAAAAAATTTCCTTTAGAAGAGATAACGGAGGGGGATATTTTCGCGGCTAATGACCCTCACGAAGGGGGAGGGACACATCTTCCGGATGTTAGTTTAGCCATGCCTGTTTTCGCAGATGGGCAATTACTCGGTTTTGTTTGTAATATTGCTCATCATGCGGATATTGGGGGTATGTCTCCAGGCTCGATGGCCGGGGGAATGAAAGATATCTATCAAGAGGGTTTGCGCATACCAGTTGTAAAGTTATTTAGGAAAGGAAAATTAGATCAGGACATTTTTGACATATTGTTGCTCAATGTTCGCGTTAGAGAGGAACGTAGAGGAGATTATAATGCTCAATTTTCAGCACTGCATTTAGCTGCAAGGCGTCTATTTGAAATGATAAATAAATATTCGGGTGATGTGATAAGAAATGTTTTTAACGAGATTATAGACAGAACGTACGAACGGATGCTTTCAGCCATCACTCTCATTCCCGATGGAGTATACCGGTTCGAAGATGTAATGGATGATGATGGTAGAGAAGCTGTAAACGTTCCGATAAACTTAACTGCTACGATAAAAGGAAAATCAGCATTATTTGATTTTGCGGGTACTTCCCCGCAGACGCCAGGAAACATCAATATACCATTACATGGCACCAAAGCGGCCGTGTGCTATGTCTTAAAGGCTATGCTGGACCCAGAGATTCCCAATAATCAGGGAGTATTGGATGCAGTTGAGGTAGTCGCTCCTATGGGAACAATGGTGAGTTGTATCGCCCCAGCTTCAGTTGCAGCTCGAGCCCATACGTCCCAAAGAATAATTGATGTTGTTATTGGCGCTTTATCATCAGCATTACCTGAGGCAGCCGTTGGCGCTGCCAATGGAGCAAATACAATGGCAGTTTTTGCGGGTAACGATCCTGAAACTGGAGAACCTTATGTTTACCTAGAAACTCTTGGCGGTGGATTTGGAGGTCGAAATGATCGCGACGGTAAAGATGGTGTGCAAGTCCATATCACCAACACCTCTAATTTGCCGATAGAGGCGATAGAGATGGAGTATCCACTGCGCGTTGATCGGTATGGTTTTATCCCAGATTCAGGCGGTGCTGGAAAATATCGTGGAGGATTGGGGCTGCAACGCGTCGTTCGACCAATAGGCCACACATGCATATTTAACGGTGTGGGGGAGAGGTTTAGAAATAGCCCCTGGGGAATTTTCGACGGATGTTCAGGTCAAAGTGGTAGTTTCTGGTTGGAAGAGGATCAGTGTCTGCCTATACAATTATCCCATAAACCACCGGATATGCCATTAAAGCCGAACCAGGCACTGGTAGTAAATACACCGGGAGCGGGCGGCTATGGTGATCCCAAAAAAAGGTCAAAGGAATTGATAAGATCCGATAAAGTTTCTGGAAAATTTAGCGATAAATTTTTGAGAAACTTTTATAAAAATTAGTCGCTTGGAATAAAAATTACCTAGGTTCGGTCTCCACGCTAATATTTAATCATTCCATTATCACGACGAAAAATCGTATTACGTATCAGCGATTCGCCGACAGGCCTTAGCAAGCAGACACCCGAAAATATCCTAAAAGTATCATCGTTTCCGGTAGATACATTAAGGTACTTGTAAAAATTACCAAGAACATCAATTCTCCCCAATAGAAACTGGCTGTGGTTGTTTTACAAATGATTTATAATTCATACGGTGATAAAGATAGGTTATATGGACGTCTCTTTTATTGATAAATTTAAAATCAAAAGCGAAGCCGAAACAAAATTCTTTGCTGAGACTGTAGCTTCTTTGTCAGGTGTTGGCGATGTTATTTGTTTGTTTGGTGATCTTGGCGTTGTTAAAACCAGTTTTTGCCGTGCTTTTATAAGAAGCCTGACAAATTCTAAACAAGAGGTGCCAAGTCCGACATATACATTGGTTCAAAACTATCAAATAATGAGACAGTCCAATACGGTTGAAATTTGGCATTATGATCTTTACCGGGTCTCTGCGGAAGATGAGGTGATAGAACTGGGAATAGAAGATGCGTTTTCTAACGGTATTGTTCTTATCGAGTGGCCAGAAAAAGCAATTAAACTTTTACCCAAAAAAAGATTAGAAATTCATTTCGAGTTTTCAACATATCTGGAAGAGCGCATGATAACACTTCGTGGACCAGCGAAATGGCAACATCTTAACATAAAAAACAGTGAGGGTGTTTCAGCTTGAAAATGGAAATCCGAGAAAGTGAGCAAAGATTCTTACTTCTCCAAAAATTTTTGAAGAAAAATGCATTAGGGGACTTTCAAGTCACCCCCCTTGCGGATGATTGTTCTTTTCGGCGTTATTTTAGAGTCAAGGCAAACGAAGTCAGTTTTGTTGTGATGGATGCACCTCCAGAAAAAGAAGATACGAGACCGTTTATAGAAATCTCCAAACTATTGAATGGCTATGGTTTCAGTGCCCCTAGAGTGTTGAAAGTCGATTCTATGAACGGATTTTTAATTCTGGAAGATTTCGGCAATGAAACATACACAAAAGCACTATCCGAAGACAAAGATGAACTGTGTTTGTACCATTTGGCAATTGACTTACTAATTGACTTGGGGCGCAGAAATTATAGAGAAGAAATTACGTTTCTGCCGAAATACGATAGCCAAAAATTTCTCGAGGAAGTACTGTTGTTTTTGGACTGGTATTTAGTCCCAAGATTAAAAATCCAAGTGTCAGATTCCATGAGAAAAGAATTTTTATCGTTGTGGAAAATATGCCTCAAACAATTTGTTGATGGATCGCAAAGTATACTGGTCTTGAGGGATTATCATGTGGATAACCTCATGCATTTGTCGGACCGGGATAATTTAGGTTCGTGTGGGTTGCTAGACTTTCAAGATGCAGTTCAAGGCCCGGCCAGCTACGATGTGGTGTCCTTACTTCAAGACTCTCGAAGGGATATAAAGCCTGCTCTTAAGGATAAAATACTCGATAGGTATCTTGATGGAATAGGAAGTAATATCAATCAAGAAAATTTTATGAACGCGTATTATGCTCTAGGAACCCAACGTGCACTAAAGGTGTTTGGGATATTCACCCGACAATCTTTAAAATACGGTAATCATCAATATTTAGCCCATATTCCAAGATTATGGAACCATACGCTAGCAAATCTCACTCAGCCTCATATGAGACCACTACAGGAATGGTTACTAAATAATGTCCCCGAGGACGCTGTAAATGCAGAAATTGATCTGAATACCGTTGGTTCAAAATGTTTCTAGATACACTTCCAGCTAGACCCTGTGTTATACCGGACAGCGCTATAATTCTAGCCGCAGGACGTGGCGAGAGAATGTTGCCTCTCACGGAACGCATACCTAAGCCAATGCTTATAATTTCTGGCTCGACAATTCTTGATAGGGCAATAGAGCACCTATTCAAAACGGGTATAAAAAAAATTGTCATAAACACATGTCATTTGGCGTCAAACATTGAAGAACACATAATGGCTCTAAACGATAGCCGTTTATTGCTGTCTAGTGAAAAGGATCCATTGGAAACAGGCGGTGGCGTAAAGAAGGCATTACCGTTGCTTGGTAAAGAAGCTTTTTATGTAATAAATGGTGACAGTGTATGGCTTGACGGCATGAAGAGTCCTCTTTTGAGATTAGCAGAGTCTTGGGATCCCGAGATTATGGATGTTTTGCTAATGCTAGCTCCGATGTCTGGGGTAAACAATTTTCATGGCTTGGGTGATTTTACTATGGACCAGTTGGGAAGATTATCGCGCCGGTCGGAAACGAATGTCGCCCCTTTTTCGTATATGGGAATCTCTATAATAAATCCCGCTATTTTTACCGATGCCCCAGATGGCGCTTTTTCTTTAAATTGGGCCTACGACCACGCCATTAAATCAAATCGATTATATGGGGTAGTTCATGATGGCCTTTGGTATCACATCAGTACCCCGACTGATTTAGAGTTGGCTCGTCATCGTTTCATAAATGGTCATTCCCCACCAGTCCCATTTTTTTGAGAAAAAGAATGTCTAAATATAATCTTTTTTCGATAGACACAGATTTACCTTTCGCAGATACATTCGCCACGGGGCTATGGATTAGAGTTAACAAAGATCCAAATACATTAAGACAATCTATGATTTTTGTCCCGCATCGCCGAGCTGCGCGAGTTCTTGAAGATGCTTTAGTGCGGGTAATGGGGCAGGCGGCGGTGATCCTTCCTCAAATCCTTGCCATTGGCGATGCTGATACCGATGAAATTGATCAGATGGATTTAGCCCAAATAGGTGATCGCAAAATGGATAGTGATATTATTGTTCCGGCTATCACTGGTTTGAGGCGCCAAATTCTTTTAACTCAACTTATAAGAACATACTTACAGGCCAATATTTCGGACAAAAAGATTAGCGGTTCTGGGGGTGCAAGTCTTTACCAAGCCAGTCGCCTGGCTGAGGATTTATCTAAGTTACTTGATCGAATGCAAACAGAGAATATTCCATTTAAAAACTTGGAGCAGCTAGTTCCGGATATTTATGCGGAGCATTGGCAGAAAACGCTGATTTTTTTGAAGATTATTACAGAGGCTTGGCCAAGAATTTTAAATGAAGAAGGAGCCACTGACCCTGCTTCTTACCGGAATGAAAAACTCAGTAGGATGCAAATCTATTTAAAACAACAACAACCAGAAAGGCATATTATCATTGCAGGTTCCACAGGGAGTATACCAGCTACGGCTAACTTGATGGAAACTGTGGCAGCACTGCCCAAGGGAGCTGTTGTGTTGCCTGGATTGGATAGGAGACTGGAAGATAACTCCTGGGAGGCAATTATTAATGATGCTACTCACCCCCAACATGTTTTAAGCAAACTATTGTTTAAACTTTCGATAGTGCCGGATGATGTTCCAGATTGGTTACCCTTAGTAAATGGACAAACTTGTGTTCGAAAAGAAAAGGGGCGAATGAGGTTTTTGTCGGAAGTAATGAGACCAGCAATTACAACAGAAAAGTGGCATGATTTAGAGAAAAATTTTATTACTAAAAGCGACTTGGATGGAATAGCTGTTCTGGAATGTCAGGATTTCCAATCAGAAGCAAGCACCATAGCGCTAATCCTTAGAGAGACATTAGAAACAAGTGGCAAAACTGCCAGCCTTATAACAGCGGATAGGTCGTTGGCTCGCAGAGTGAAATCGGAGTTAAAGCGTTGGGATATTAATATTGATGACTCGGCAGGAATTTCGATAACAGAGACACCGGTTTTGGTTTTCTGGCGTTTAATAGGAAAAATGGTCGAAGATGGCTTGGCGCCAGTCTCTTTTTTGGCTGCTATGAAGCATCCCCTCGCTAGAGGTGGAATGTCTGCGGGTGCCTTCAAGAGGAATACGAGACTGCTCGAGCAATTAATTTTACGTGGCCCTCGACCAGGCATTGGTATTGATAGTTTAATTCAAGCTCTTAAGATGTCCATGGGTGAAGACCGAGAAAACATCGGTGCTTCGGCTGTCACCGCAAAAGAAAAAAAGGACGTGCACGATTGGATAGTTGACCTGTATGAGCCAATCAGGGAATTCGAAAAGTTAATAAGATCCCCTTCAGTAAAAGTACAAGATATATTTGAAAAACATAATCAACTATTTGCAAAGCTTGTATCGGATGGTTCAGAAAATTCTTCTTGGGATGCATATTCTGCAGATTACAGAGAACAGACCGCGAGTATATTCTCAAATATTTTTGAGATGTGCCATGATTTCCCTGAAATTTCCGGACAAGAGTATCTTCCATTTCTGGAGTCGTTGTTGTCGAGTGCTACCTATCGCGCACCATTTGGCGTCCACCCAAGTTTATCAATACTAGGTCCACTAGAAGGCCGTTTAATGCATTTCGACAGGGTAATCTTAGCTGGATTAAACGAAGGAAGTTGGCCCCCGGAACCTCAAGCCGATCCCTGGATGAGCCGTCCTATGCGTTCTTATATTGGATTACCATTGCCAGAAATTCGTATAGGTCAATCCGCCCATGACTTCGTTCAATTATGTGGAGCTAAAGAGGTCTTTTTGACAAGATCAAAGCGGATAAACGGAACACCAACGGTTGCATCCCGTTGGTTGCTAAGAATGTCATCATTGATAAAATCACTTGATTATGGAGGGATTTTGGATGGGGCTCATGGGAATTGGATTAGTTGGCAAAATTCTCTAGATACGCCGAACTGCACTCGTCGATTATCTCCACCCACTCCTAGACCGGTTTTAGCTCAACGCCCAAGATCATTTTCTGTTACACAGATAGGAGCCTGGCTCCGTAATCCTTACCATATATATGCTCGGCAGATATTGAAGTTGGTACCGCTGGGGGTATTGGATGCAGAGCCTATAGCTGTTGATCGTGGAAGTTTTATACATAAGGCTTTGGAAACTTTTGTTAAAGATGGAATCCCGAGTGATTTGAATGAAGCAAAAAATAAATTGATACAACATGGGCGCTCCGCATTTGGAGAAACATTGGATCATCCGGCCGTATGGGCCTTTTGGTGGCCAAGATTTTTAAAAATTGCTAACTGGTTTGTTGAGCAAGAATCAGAAAATAGCACCGAAATAATAAATAAAAAAGCAGAGGTCCGGGGGCACATAATGCTAACATTTCCCTCTGGTGCAGTGAAACTAAAGGCTATCGCAGATCGGATCGATCAAGGGATTAAGCAACCCTACATTATTATAGACTATAAAACAGGCAACATACCCCCAAGAAGAGAATTAATATCAGGGCTTTCCCCTCAATTACCACTCGAAGGCCTTATACTTAGGGAAGGGGGTTTTTTAGAAACCTCTGCGCAAATTGGTACCCAGCTAAAATATATTCAATTAACTGGAGGAGACCCACCTGGGAGAGAAGTCATTCTTGAGGAAGATACAGATGCTCTTATAAGTATGGCGGAGGAAGGTTTACGAAAACTAGTTGAGGCTTTTGATAATGATGACACGCCGTATTTGGCGTATCCTGACCCCAATAATAAAATGGCTTATGACGACTACGAGCATCTCTCCAGGGTTAAGGAGTGGTCCTTATAGCCATGGCATTAAATTCAGAAATGGTAACTGACGAAAAGACAATACTAAAGTTACAACAGAATGCGTCAGACCCCAATGTCTCTGTCTGGGTAAGCGCATCTGCGGGATCAGGAAAGACAAAAGTACTAACGGATAGAGTTTTAAGGTTGTTGCTGTCTGGGGCATTACCCAACCGAATTCTGTGTCTCACCTTTACCAAGGCGGCAGCTGCGGAAATGTCGACAAGAATAGCTGAACGCCTTGCTAGTTGGTCTTTAGCCAGTGATGATGAGCTAAAGGTTGACCTGAATTACTTGTCGGGCAGGATTGTAGAAACGCAAGATTTGGCATGGGCTCGTAGATTATTTGCCACAGTCCTAGATTCGCCTGGTGGATTACAGGTTCAGACTATTCACGGGTTTTGCCAATCTATTCTCCGTCGGTTTCCCTTGGAGGCGGGTTTGCCACCCCAATTTGACGTTTTAGATGAAAGAAGTGCAAAGGATCGCATGCGCAGCGCCCGTGATACCGTTATATCATTATCAAAAAATGATCAATTTTCTGGTGTTGCAAATTCTTTAACGGAGATTTCGAAGCGAGCTTCAGAAGCGACAGTTTCTGAACTGATTGATGATCTGTTGTCAGAACGTTCAAAACTGCAAAGTACTGTTCGTTCAGTAGGTGGTATTGCCC
The DNA here is from genome assembly GCA_938028645.1 of uncultured Alphaproteobacteria bacterium. Taxonomy (GTDB): domain Bacteria; phylum Pseudomonadota; class Alphaproteobacteria; order Thalassobaculales; family Thalassobaculaceae; genus UBA7326. Next base: position 4,463 of record CALIMD010000347.1, on the reverse strand, counting down.
CTTTATGCCAAATAATGAGGAAAGAATTAGGATTACAGGAACACTATACCCGAAACTTCCTAATGGGACAGGCGGTTCCTGATTCTATAGAGTCAAAAGCCCAGTTGCATATGGTAGCCCAAGCTTTGGCTTTAGGAAGTTCTACCGATATCAAGAAATCTCTAAAAATAAAGAAGTGGTTGGAACAAAAAGAGCCCAAAATTGAAAGTTATAATGACTATGTTTCAGCTTTCCTAACCAAAAAAGGAAAGGTGTTTGAGAGACTTGCTACGCAATCAGTTATAAAGACAAATAGTTCTATTGTTGAAATTTTGAATTCAGAAGCGCAACGTCTGAAGAGCCTTCAACAAAAACTTAAATCGCTGGACCTTGCAAAAAGAACTGAAGCTCTAATCAAACTGTCTTATTCTGTGTTAACCTCGTATGACGAAACCAAGCGTATTAACTCGTCGATTGATTATGATGATTTAATTTTTCAGACATATCAATTGTTGGAACAACCAGGGATCGCACCGTGGGTGTTATTTAAACTAGATGGTGGCATAGACCATTTGTTAATTGATGAAGCCCAGGACACTAATCCAGAGCAATGGAAAATTATAGAAAAATTAACAGATGAGTTTTTCTCGGGACTGGGCGAATCTCAGGTTCATAGCGAGGCTTTAAGAACCGTCTTTGCCGTTGGTGATGTGAAACAGTCTATATTTAGTTTCCAACGAGCCGACCCCCAGTCGTTTCTGGACATGAGATCAAAACTTGGGAAAAGAATCATTGCATCTTCCAGAAAATGGCAAGGCATCAAGCTTGATATGTCCTTTCGTTCAACATCCGCTATCTTGGACGTTGTGGATTCGGTGTTTAATTTTAAAAAGGAAAATGGAGCAACTGGATTAGGGGTGTTAGAAGAGCGCGAAAATGGTAATTTCATTCCGATACAGCATCAGGCGCACCGAAAAGGACAAGAAGGTCGGGTGGAGCTTTGGCCTCTTGAATTATCTCTTAGATCAGAGCAACCAACTACGTGGGTTTTGCCTTTGGAACAAAAAGAATATGACGAACCTAGCAAGAGGTTAGCTCAAAAAATAGCCATGAAAATTAAGGGCTGGTTAACGGAAGGTGAACTTTTAAAATCAAAGGGGCGTCCAATTCGACCAGGGGATATCATGATTCTTGTGCGGACAAGAGGCATTTTTGTTTACCAGTTAGTGCGTGCGTTGAAAGAACAAGAAATTGATGTTGCCGGTGTTGATCGAATGATGCTAACCGATCAATTACCAATTATGGATTTAGTGGCTTTAGGACAATTCTTATTATTACCAGATGATGATTTGAATTTGGCAGTTGTTTTAAAAGGGCCGTTAATAGGTCTAACCGAAGAAGAGTTATTAGACCTTTGCTGGGAGAGAAAAGAAGTAAATTTGTGGAATGAACTATCAAAAAGAGCCTTAAATGAAGATCGGTACTCGATAGCGTATGAATTTTTAAATACTTGGTTGGGACGAGCAGATTTTACACCTCCATATGAGCTTTATTCTCAATTACTTTGTTTGGGGGGACGTAAAAAAATCACAGAACGACTCGGATTAGAAGCTAATGATCCTCTGGATGAATTTTTAACTCAGGCTATAGAGTTTGAGCGCGCAAATATCCCGTCCCTTCAAGGGTTCCTTCACTGGTTAGCTTCGGCAGATTTTGAGGTCAAACGTGATTTAGAGACGGGTCAAGCCAATCAAGTGCGAATTCTTACTGTTCATAGCTCAAAGGGTTTGCAAGCGCCGATAGTATTTCTTCCAGACACTATGTCTACCCCAAATAAAACCCCCAATGTATTTTGGAAAGAAATAGGAAATAATGTGTCGATACCATTGTGGTCACCAAACCAAGAGGCCGATAATTTGACCACCTCATTATTACGAGAGGAAGCCATCGATAAAAGGGATAGAGAATACCGGAGACTATTATATGTGGCCATGACACGTGCAGAAGATAGACTTTATATATCTGGTTGGGGCAACCATAGAAAAAAATCTGATTTCAGTTGGTATGAAATGATCGAGTCTGGCCTTAGCCCCTTAGCTGAAAAATATTGTGATAAACTTATATTTGCATCTCTACAAACAGAACCTCCAGACGATAAAAGTGAACCTGAACCTTCTATATCAAGTTATGGAAGTGTACCTCAATGGGCCACATCGCACTTTTTGGGGAAAATAGATAATGGAGCAGTTATACAACCTTCAACTATATCGGGGAGCTCAGCAGACCAAGTGCCACTTAGGCTGACATTTTCTAAAGAATTGAAAAAAGGTAAATTTATCCATCAGTTATTGGAATGGCTTCCTCAGGTCGATAGGGAATACAGAGAACTACAAGGTAAGAAGTTCTTGGCCGAGCCTAGGCATTATCTTGATGAAGACGAGCAGCAAGAGTATTTGAGGAGTGCGTTGAAGGTATTAAATGAAAAGAGTTTCGAAGACATTTTTAATAAGGAAGCTATAGTTGAAGTGCCTATCTCTGGAAATATTGTTGAAGATGGCAAAAGGTATAAAGTATCGGGTAGGATAGACCGTTTATTAATAAATAAGCATGAAATAAAAATTGTTGATTTGAAGACTAATAAAGTTATTCCAAAAAAGATCTCCCAAGTACCCAGAGGTTATAAAAATCAGTTAGCAATTTATTATAGGTTGGTTAAGCAAATATATCCTGATCATGAAATCAAATGTATGTTGTTGTGGGTAGAGAAGCCAATTGTGATGTCATTTTCGTCATGTGAGATGGATTCAATAAAAATATTTAATTAATATGTGTTTAAATGTATTTTTTTAGTATTATATAGCGTCTGGGATATTGCTTTTTTAAAAGGTATACCAGTCCATAATTAGTAGGAGGAAGTAAATGTCGACAATAAAGGTAACGGATGAGAGCTTTTCTGACGATGTGCTAAACGCCGACAAACCTGTTTTAGTTGATTTTTGGGCTGAGTGGTGTGGCCCTTGTAAAGCTATAGCTCCAGCCCTTGAAGACATAGCACAGACCTTAGGCGATCGTGTGAAGGTGGTAAAAATAAATATAGATGATAATCCTTCTACACCGTCGACCTATAACGTAAAAGGTATTCCAATGTTGATGCTTTTCAAAGATGGAGAGGTTACAGCGACTAAAATGGGAGCATTACCCCCACAGAAACTAACCGAATGGGTTCAAGACGCTTTAGACTGAATTTACCCCTTGTTTTGGATAATCAGCCGTTTTTTTCAAGTATTGATCCCGCCAAATATAGTGAGCCATAGACAAGGATAATCCGTTTTCCTTTGGATTTAGAAATAATGGATTCGATAGCAGACAATAGGCTATCGGATGGTGCGGCATCAAATCCCAAAGATTGTGCCACATTAGCGACATTTTCGGGGGATGCTGTACTCTCGTGTTTCGGTATTGCCACAGTTTGAATCAAGTCAATAGTTTCGACAAATGGCACTAGTAGCGACTCTGCCTCTCTATTATTCAAGCAGCCAAAGATCAAATGGAAGGTCAGAGATGGATCTTGCCGTTTCCAATTATGGATTGTCTCCGAAATCGCGAGACTTGCGTCATGGTTATGTCCGCCGTCCAACCATAACTCAACTTGGTTTGGTAATATTTCTGCTAATGGACCTTTCTTAAGTTTTTGAAGCCTCGCAGACCATCTGACTGTTTTCAATCCTCTATCAATAGCAGTATCCTGAATAGGGAATAATTTACTCATATAATGAGCAGCTGCTATGGCTATACCAGAATTTTGGATTTGATGAGTGCCTCTTAGACTTGGTTTTTCAAAATGACGTGTATCTCCATCTGCTTCAAATTTTATTGAGTTTTTGGTCTCACTAATGCTCCAATCTCGGTCGAATATAAATAATTGTGAACCGGTTTCATCTGCTTTTGATTTTATAACTTTAAGTGCTTCCGGGTATTGTTTCCCTATGACTGCAGGTTTATTTTCTTTTAATATCCCAGCTTTTTCGAAAGCTATCTTGGGCAAAGTATTTCCCAAGTAGTGCTGATGATCTAGAGAAATAGGCGTAATAATCGATAAGATAGGATTATTTATTACATTGGTAGCGTCAAAACGGCCACCCAATCCAACCTCTAAAATAACTAGGTCGGCTTCAAACTTTGAAAAAGCCAGGAAGCCTACTGCAGTTATGATTTCAAAAAATGTTATTGCACTTTCTGCATTAACCTCCTCACATAGTTTTAAAAGCTTTACTAGGGTGCTTCCCTTTATTTCCTTATCAGCGATTAGAAATCGCTCCGTTAAATTTACAAGGTGAGGTGAGGTGTAAACATGCGAAGAACGACCAGCCGCGCTTTGGATCGATCGAAGAATAGAGATAGTAGAGCCTTTGCCATTTGTCCCTGCGACATGCACAATTGGGGGTAATTTTTTTTCTGGATTATCTAATTTTATCAGTAACTTC
>CALIMD010000346.1 GCA_938028645.1 uncultured Alphaproteobacteria bacterium | reverse complement strand
TTAGCATAGGAGTGGAGAAAACCCACGGCAACCGCGCCAATACCATAATCATTCAGTTGCTTAGCAAGATCGACAACAGCTATCTGATCAAGATCAACTAGAATCTCACCCCGCACGTTCACCCGCTCTCTAACAGTGAAGCGCAAGTTTCGTGGTATCAATTGTGCAGGCTTGTCGATCATAAGATCGAATTGATCAAAGCGACTTTCATAGGCAATTTCCAAGCTGTCGCGAAACCCTTCCGTAGTGATTAATGCGGTCTTTTCACCTTTCCGTTCAATCAAAGCATTGGTAGCCAAAGTAGTGCCGTGAATAAAAATATCTATGTCAGCCGCTGCGATCCCCGCGTCTCGCAATACCACTTCAACACCTGCAATAACTCCCAGCTCAGGCTGCTCCGTATCCGTCGGCACTTTCGCTGTATAAAGTCCCACTGGTGTCTCTAGAACAACATCCGTAAACGTCCCCCCAATATCAGCCGCCAAACGGATTGAAGATTTTTTATTCATCGCTCATTTGTCTCCAATATCGAGCCTGCTCCCGAATGACTATCAAATTTATATTTTTCTTGGAAACAAATCTTTTTTGTCGAGGTATCGAATTATTCGATACTGCATATCACTCTTAAACTATAGCAGTCCCAGTTCATAAAATTAAAGTTCTTTGCTACGTGTCTACAGATTCAAATAGGTTTACCCTTGATATGAAACATTGAGTTTCTTGATTGAACCAATCTGTCGCCAAGTACCAATAAACCCTTTTGGCATCACAAGCATCTCGCCTGGACCATTGATCCTCGATAACCCGTCTTGATTAGTAATTTCAACTTGGCCCTCAAGAAAGATCATCACCTCATCAACAGGCCAACCGTTTATTTGCAAGGTGACTTCAGAACCATGATAAAAACCAACGTCTAGCTTTCCATCACTTGATTGAAAACTAGTCATCCCCCCGGCAACCGGTTTATCGCTAGCAATTACCTGCATAAAAGGACGATCTTCCACTGCGGATAACTTAACAGCCTCTAAATCATGAGGATTCAGTTGCATAATTTTTTTATTGTCCATCTATCCCTCCGCATAAGTGATAATTCACCCGAACATAGTCGCAATAAGCTGTAAACAAAAAATTCTTACGAATGGGCGTAAATGCTTCAATTTAGAAGAAACAAAGTCTGTGTCAGGGCTTTTAGAAAATAAATGCGTGAATCTGCTGGGTCTTGTCGTGTTTCTACTTCAGTAACATCGTATTGGTTACGCAAAAGCAGGCGCAACATACCTCGGAATTGGTTTGTGGATTTAACTTGGATAGTTTCAAAACCCTCGGTGCGCGCCCAGTTTTCCTGATAGTTCAACAGCATTTGTGCAACGCCGCGGCGGCGAGCAAGAGGGCAGACACCCCCAAGCCAGCTGTATAGCTGGGTTTTTGATTTCGCATAACCAAGCTTGAAGCCCAACAGGTTTTCATAATCTGTAGCAACCAATCCAAGGTATTTTCTGCCTTCAAGCCTCGCAAGGATGTCCTGCTCAGTGTAAGGATTATCAGTAAATTCTTCGATGCTATCCTGCACTTGCAAGATCTCATCAATAGCCGCCTTTCGAATTGCTATGCTCATTACCCTTCCAATCCATCCCACATTAAGAAATAGGTTAGTCTTAATTAATACGCTTTTCTATTGATCTGTGTAGATATCATATATTTCCCTAGCTCTTTCTTGGTCTATATAAAGGTTGCAGTAAGTTTCTTGATTTTAGTATACTCTGTTTGCTTCAGTGTACCCTATTGTTTTTCTACCTTTGAGGCTTTTATCGCTTCAATAAAATCAGGATCATCTTCAGTACGCCATTGGGGTAGTGTGTCTTTTATTAAATCCCATTGAATTTTGCTTTCTATTCCCAAGTGACATCCATTTGGAGGCCAATAATCTGGATTATCAAGAGTTCCAATTAATACGGAGTCTAGGTCTGTGTAACTGACGCCAACTGGGCTACCACAATTATCACAAAAACTTCTTTCTGCCCATGAAGATGACTTGTATTTCTTTGGAGTTCCTTTTGTAATGACCAAAACATCTTTAGTAAAACCAAGGAAAATACCTGAGGCTTGTCCATAAGCTTTTTGACACATTTTACAGTGGCAATAAGAGATCCATTTAGGATTTGATTTTGCATGATAACGTATCGCACCACATAAACAACCACCATTGATCTCATTTTTCATTCTAGCTCTCCTTTATGTAATCTATACCCCTAACCATCCTACATTAAGAAATAGTTTAACTTCAATCATCCTTCACACAAATCATACCTTAAATTATGCCAAGATGAGCAAGAGGTTTCGCTGAGTTCATAGTCTGGCTTTACCCACGGATCTGGTATAATTGGTAAAAACTTTCCTTCTACGTAGCTGAACACTAGATAGGTGAACCAAAGGGGTGCCGTAAGTATTAATACTTTAGATAATACCCACCAACTTGGACGCAAGATTCTACGCACTACTAACTTAATCCTCCAATTGATTATGTTGTTTTAAGAATGTTGAAGAGACGCTCACACTCAGCTTGCGCCCTATCAAGAGCAGAATTAAGGCCTCGTGT
>CALIMD010000345.1 GCA_938028645.1 uncultured Alphaproteobacteria bacterium | reverse complement strand
AAGATAGCTTTTCCATTATTGAATTCTGATCCAGAGACGGTATCTAAAGTTATTTACACTAACTCTTTAGGTGAGTTTAAATTTTACCGAAATTCAGAATCGCAATGGGTGGCAGAGAGTAAATATGATTATCCGGTTTCTCCAAAATTAATTGGTCGTATTACTACTCAACTGGCAGATATGAAGCTTATTGAGAAAAAAACACGTCTCGCCGAGAGGTATCCACAAATTGGTGTAGAAGAGCCCAAAAGTAAAAATGCAAATTCCGCTACTATTAGGTTGGAAAACCCGATCGGTGAGGTGTTAGCGGAAACTATTCTTGGAGCACAAACTCAGTACAAAACGGCCTTATCCAATAAAGGAACGTTTATTCGATCTGTAAATCAAGCACAAACATGGCTGGCAAGCGGAACTGTAGACTTGCCCTACAATCCAACCAACTGGCTAGATAGACGGATAATTAATATTGAGCCCGAAGCGATAAAAAAAATGGTGCTTTTGCGTTCAGACTCTAGGTCCTTCATGATCGCTCGAGATAATCCAAATGCAAAGTTTTCAGCTTTGACTTCTCGAGGGTTGATAGAATTACAAGAGGAATTGGAAAAAACATTTACCAGCAGTGTTTCAAAATTAACTTTTGATGATGTGTTTCCTAGGAATGAACGAGGGCCATCATCTATTGAGTTTGAAATCGTAATTTTAACATTTTCTGGTCTGGAAATTAAGTTGAAATTATGGAAAAGTGATCAGATCTGGTTAGTAAATTTAACTAGCAAGGTAGAGCAGGTAGCGGTTGATGGAAATTCTAAATTAAGATCGCATAACCTTAATGAACGTTTTAGTGGTTGGAATTTTCAGATTGCTAAATGGAAGGCAGAAAAGTTTTTAACCATGTTAAATGCCGCACCGTAGAGCCTGGATGAACCGTTTTGATGAAAAAACTCATTTAAGGTTGACATGAAAAAGGCAACAATCTCACCAATGCTTATTGCATTGGATCAAGCGAAAATCGCCTTTGATAGTGAAGAGGTGCCGGTTGGTGCGGTCATTATAGAATCACAAACGGGGAAGATTATCTCGAAAGCTTATAATAAAGTAGAGCGGTTGAACGATCCAACAGCCCATGCTGAAATTCTGGCTATTCGTTCAGCTGCGTATCAAATAGCTAACGCCAGATTGACTGATGTAGAGCTTTTTGTAACTTTGGAGCCATGCGCGATGTGTGCGCACGCTATATCATTAGCGAGAATTAAAAAATTAGTTTTTGGTGCTTATGACTCTAAAAACGGTGGGGTAGAACATGGGGCCCGTGTTTTTTCAAACCCTGCTTGTAATCATGTCCCCGAAATCATCGGTGGAGTATACGAGACTACAGCAAGCGATATTCTGAGAAAGTTTTTTCAACAACGGCGCAAGAACACCTAATTGTAGCTACAGAAAGGGTCTAATAACCAAAAGTTACCGAGGTCTACCACGACGTTTTTGTCTTCTAAATTCATTAGATAAAGTTGATTTCCGTGGGTCTGGAAATGAAATTATTTCCCGTAGCTTTGTATATGGCGCTATTTTGTGTGGTATAGCCATTGCGTTGACAAAATGATCTTGAAACATTGGCTCAACCGCAGTTTCTATTTTTTCAATTCGTTTCACAGTATTCTCAATTTCTTTTCTGGAGTGTTTATTGAGAAGAGCAATCCGTGCCCCAGTGCCAGCTGCATTACCCGCAGAATGTACTCTCTGAAGATTGCAATCAGGGATCATGCCCAAAACCATGGCATATTTGGTATCGATGTAACTACCAAACGCACCTACTAAAATGACTTCATCAATGGTATTTATTCCAATTTTATCCATTAAAAGTTCAAAACTTGCATGAAGGGCGGCTTTCGCTAGTTGTATTGCTCTGATGTCATTCTGAGTAATTGAGATCGTTTCAGTTAATCTGTATGAATAAGTGCGACCATCGAGAAAAACTTTGTCATTCTGCTTTGCTAATGTCCCATCAATGACGCCATCCGGCGATATTACCCCTGCTAGATATAGTTCAGCAACAGCCTCTATAATTCCAGATCCACAAATTCCTGTAATGCCTAAAGACTTGGCTTTTTCATCGAAGTATTTATCTGTTGACCAAAATTCACAGCCAATTATTTGATAACTCGGTTCTAATGTCTGTCTGTCTATGCGTACACGTTCGATAGCTCCTGGTGCTGCTCTTTGGCCACATGAAATCTGGGCTCCTTCGAAAGCAGGGCCCGTAGGGCAAGAACAGGCTAAAACTTGATCGCAATTACCAAGAACAATTTCGGCATTTGTTCCAATATCAATAATTAATGTCATTTCTTTAGTCGACATTGGGTTATGTGCAAGAATAACAGCAGCAGTATCAGCCCCAACATGTCCCGCTATACAAGGCAGTATATAAACTGTTGCGGTTGGATAAAAATAAAGATCCAGTTCTTCTGCAGTTGTATTTATTGCTTTATCGGTAGCTAATGCAAATGGAGCTCCTCCTAATTCCGTTGGATCAATCCCCAGTAAAAGATGATGCATAATAGGATTTCCTACTAACACAACATCCATGATATTACTTGGGTCACTGCCTATTTCATCGGTGGTTTTTGCTGCTAAATAGTTAATTGCTGTGCGGACCTCGTGTGCCAAATTTGCAGTGTCATCTGGATTCATCATCAAATACGAAACGCGGCTCATTAAATCTTCCCCAAATCTAATTTGCGGATTCATTGTTCCAGCGGAAGCAACCACTTCACCAGATTTAAGGTTGCAAAGTTGAGCAGATAAAGTAGTGGACCCTACATCAACAGCTAGTCCAAATATTGCTTTTTTACATTCTGGCCAGATACCATTAACAAAGTGCCCGGCATGAACGGCTACAGTGACTTGCCATAAGCCTTTCCTTAAAACTTTTTGAAGCTCGCGTAGTACCGATAGAGAGCAGGTGATCGAATGTTCTTTTGAAAAAGAAGCGCTATATTGCTCTTTTAGGCTTTGACACAATCTCTCAAAATCACCCGAGGGGTCATGCATATTGGGCTGTTGTACTTTTATGGAAAATAGTTCTAATTGAGGTGCTAACTCTATATCATAAGGTTCGGCTTCTTTCCTAATGAGCTGCCTATGCACTTGGCTCTCCTCCGGAACGTCTATGAGGGTATCCCCAAGGATATGTGTATTGCAGCCTAGGCGGCGGCCAATTTTTAGGTTCTTCTTTTCACCATAATGTAATTCTGCGTTACTCGGTGGACTTAAGTTACTCCGCAGCGATGTAATTTGATGTTTAGCAAATTTTCCAAAGGTAGGTTGCACCTGACATCTGCCGCACATGGCTCTTCCACCACAAACGCTATCAAGATCAACATTTAATTGGCGGGCTGCATCTAAAATAGAGGTGCCGTATTCAACGTCACCTCGTTTTCCGGAAGGAGTAAAAATAATTGAAACCTTTGAGGGTTTTTTCGTATTATTTTCTCTGCTTATGTCCCTCTCTATCATCTTAGGCTCTTTTTCTGCGTCTAGATCTTCGGTGCTGATTTTCTTCAACTCCCAAGATTGAGGACGGGTCCCGGAAGCGTCTAATCCAATTTCGACACTCAGGGTCATGTCCCATCATTATATTCGCTCCATAAATCGCCGTCATTTCCTCCAAGTGTAAAGGGTTCATGATAGCAGAAGTCATACCAGCTCCAATACCCATAGATAAGAAAGAGGCATTCAAATTATGTCGATTAGGGAGTCCAAAAGAAATGTTGGATGCCCCACAGGTAGTATTAACGCCTAATTCTTCTCTGAGCCTTCGAATTAATTGGAAAGCAGTAATTCCGGCGCGATTTATAGCGCCTACAGGCATTATTAAAGGGTCAACCACTACATCATTAGCTTTAATACCAAAGTCCTGGGCACGCTCTACTATCTTCTTTGCAACATTGAATCGTTCATCTGGATCTTCGGATATCCCAGTTTCATCATTTGAAATAGCTACAACAACGGCATCATACTTTTTTATTAAGGGAAGGACCGCTTCGAGCCTATCCTCTTCCCCTGTTACAGAATTAACCAGCGCTTTTCCCTGATAGGTCTCTAAACCGGCCTTTAACGCAGCTACGATTGAGCTATCAATTGAAAGTGGTACATCAGTGACGGATTGTACAGTTTTGATAGCGGTTGATAAAATTGCTGGCTCATCAGCTAATGGAATGCCTGCATTAACATCCAACATCGTTGCGCCGGCTTCTACTTGCGCAACAGCATCGGCTTCTACCCTACTGAAGTCTCCCTGTGTCATCTCGGTTGCAAGTAATTTACGTCCAGTCGGATTAATGCGTTCACCAATCACGCAAAACGGTTGGTCAAAACCTATCGTTACTTCTTTTGATGCAGAACACAATTTGGTAAGGGTCATGGCGATAACCTTTATAAAAATAGATGAAAAATCATCTCGCTTCGCAAACTTTTTAGTAATTAATATATGTGTTGAATCCTTTATTTGGTTTCATTTCAATTTGTTCATTGACAACGGAGTTGGCCCAAGCAGCTGTTTTCGCCAGTCCGCCAAAAGGATAGAAATGGACTTTTTTTATGAGTGAGTCCGGGGTCCCTGCGACGCGCGACGTAAGGTCACTTATAACAATATCAGGTTCTTGGGTCATAACTAGCTTAGCCAAGTTCTTGGTTTGTCGAGTTAATACCCGCATAGAGGGACCGATACCCGACATTTGTGCAAATTTTAATAATGTTTTAAGAGTTGCCAATCCGGGTAGGCCTATGTGTATTGGTAGTTTATTCCCTAACTTTTTTATGCGTGCTTCCCAATTCAAAATTACTGATGCCTCAAAACAAAACTGCGTGGCAATATATACTTCTATATCTGTATTTCGAGCCCAAACATTTTTATCATTTAAAGCCGCGTCAATATCTGAATTCGATATGTCGGGTGAGCCTTCGGGGTGTCCAGCAATCCCAATTTTTTTTATAGGGTATTTCTCTAATAAACCAGATCCGAGAATTTGCATCGTGCTATGGTATGGCCCTAATGGACTATCTAATCCACCTGCAATAATTAAAACCTCTTCAACATTTGCGAGGGATGTTAAATCATCCAGGGATTTCTCCAGTGCCTTCGAACTTTCGAAATTACGGGCGGCTAAATGGGGTATAGGTTTAAAGCCTTCTTCGTGTATTCTCCTTGAGACGCGGATTGTATCGGTAAAGCTTGATCCTGGCAGAAATGTAACGTTTATCGATGTGCCGGGGACAAGATGATCTGCGAAAGCGTCTACCTTCTCAGCTGAAGCAGGTGTAACCTCAATTGAGAAACCAGAAACCAGTGATGCTATTTCTTTTTTTGTGACACTCATGGGAACTCACTTAAACCATTTAGTTGATTTTTCTACTCCCCTTGTCTTATACAATACTATTCAAAATCGTTATTCGATGTGTCGTCACCGTCAATAGTAATCTTAAAAGCGACACTTTAAATAAAAATTGATTGGAATCAGCTGAAATTTAACAATAAAAAGCTGGTTCAAAATTCTTGGGTTGTAAAAGGAAAGTTAGATGACAAAAGAAGTAGTCATAGCAGGGGGAAAGCGGACACCGTTTGGAGATTTCGGGAAGTCTCTTAAAGATATTCCATTATCTTCGCTTGCGACGCACGCAGCCAAAGCAAGTGTTGATGACGCAGGAATACAGTCGGCGGATATTGATCATATTGTATGGGGTAATGTGTTACCGGTAGACCCAGATGGTTACTACGTGGGCAGAGTTGCAGGCCTCAATATAGGAATGCCGGAAAATAGTTGCGCTTTACAGGTGAACCGAGCCTGTGGATCTGGAACCCAAGCAATCATAACAGCAGCTCAACAAATTCTGACAGGTCACGGAGAGATAGCGCTTGCCGGCGGTGGGGAAAATTTTTCGAGGGGCGGTTTTGTTAATCAAAAAATGCGCTGGGGTGTTATCAGAGGTTCACAGGCTTTTGAGGACTCGGTTGAGTGGGCATATAATGATCCATTTGGTCACGGTTTAATGGGCGTGACAGCCGAAAACCTGGCAGATGACTATCAATATCAACGGGAACAAATGGATGAATGGAGCTTGATGAGCCAACAAAGAGCCGGGACAGCTATTAAGTCTGGTTTTTTATCACGTCAGATAGCACCAATAGAAGTTGCAGAAGGACGGAAAAATACTCGACTTATGGAGCATGATGAATTTCCAAGACCTGACGTCTCGATTGATAAGCTAGGAATGTTGAAACCAGTATTTCGCAAAGATGGAAAAGTGACACCAGGTAATTCGAGTGGTGTTACGGATGGTGCTGCCTTCGTTGTTGTGGGCGACAGAGGCGCTTTAGAGTCAAGGGGGGCCAAACCATTAGCTAGATTGGTTGACTGGACGATAGTTGGTGTGGAACCCCGAATAATGGGTTGTGGGCCGGTGCCAGCAATTAAAGCTCTATGGGAAAAAAGAGGCTTGAAGCCATCAGATGTCGATTATTATGAAATAAACGAGGCTTTTGCAGTGGTTAATCTTCACGCTGAGAAGGAACTTGGCGTTAGTCGGGAAGTAACAAATTGTTATGGCGGTGGTATTTCTATTGGGCACCCACCGGGCGCTACTGGTGTTAGAATGACACTCACCGCAATCCATCACCTAATTGATACTAACCAGCGTTATGCTATCATAAGCATGTGCATGGGAGCAGGACAGGGCATGGCTGTTTTAATTGAGAATTTAAAGCGATAGGACGGGGGAATATTTTGTCCGGTCCTTATGATTTACAAAACAAGGTAGTTTTAGTTACGGGTGCCTCACAAGGGTTAGGTAAACAATTTGCTGAAATATTATCTGCTAACGGTGCCCGGGTAGCACTAGCAGCGCGGCAAGTTTCAAAAATCACCTCTTTGAAAGAAGAGTTGGAGAAGAAAGGAGGTAAAGCTTGTGCAGTAGAGATGGATGTCCTGGATCAAGAAAGCATCAGTAACTGTGTTGATATTGTGGAACGTGATCTGGGGCCTATTGACGTCTTGGTCAATAACGCCGGTGTAGCGATTAATAAATTTTTCTTAGACGTCACTGAAGAGGAATACGATTCAGTTCTTGGAACAAATTTGAAAGGATGTTTTTTTTGTGCTCAGGCGGTTGCAAAAAAAATGGTAAATCGAAACAGTGGTTCCATAATCAATATATCCTCGGTTCTAGGTACACGACCTATTGGAACACTGACTACGTACTGTGCCTCAAAAGGCGGACTCAATCAACTTACAGCTACTATGGCTCTGGAGCTCGCAAGAAGTGGTGTTCGAGTGAATGCAATAGCTCCCGGGTATATCGAAACGCCAATGAATAGAGATTTTTTTAAAACAGGGCCTGGCGAAGCTTTAATCAAATCTGTTCCCCAGCGTAGATTGGGGCAACTAGAGGATCTCGACGGAACTATACTCTTGCTTGCATCGGACGCCTCAAAATTTATTACAGGCACTGTTATAACAGTTGATGGTGGTTTTACTGTGCGTTGAAATGATTGAACAACCATCCGCTTGTTGCTTTTGGTTTTTCCTCGATAACATAATGCCCACAATCAATTTCCCCTCCTGAAAGAGGGCCAGAGACATATTTCCCCCATATTGGTAACAAGTCACCATAAACCTTTCCTGTGTGACTGTCCTTCCCCCATATTGAAAGAGTTGGGCATTGGACTTTTTTCTTGGATAAAAAGTCTTTTGTATCCATATCTAAATCAGAGGTTGCACAAGCCCTATAATCCTCGCAAGATCCACGAATAGTTTTCCAATTGAAACATCTTACGTACTCAGCCAAAGCCTCCTTCGAGAAGGGGGTGAGACCCTTGCCCGGTTTAGATATTTTTTTCTCAATATAATATTCTGGAGAAACGCCAGCCATGAGACGTTCCGGCATATCATAGGGTTGCATCATAAAAAGCCAGTGCCATGAGGAGTCGGCCCAGCTTTTAGACGTGTGGTTCCAGATATGGTGACTCGGTAAAATATCAATAACAGCTAACTTTAATATTTTTTTTGGATGATCAAGAGCCATACGATGTGCTGTCCGTGCTCCACGGTCGTGTCCTGCTACATAGAACTTTTCATGTCCCAATATTTTCATCACATCAATAAGATCCTGAGACATTGCACGAAATGAATAATTGATACTGTCAACGCCTCCATCTTCTGGACCCTCTGAATCACCGTATCCACGCAGGTCTACACAAATTAATTCAAAATGATCCTGTAAATCCGGTGCTACTTTATGCCATGAGACATGT
>CALIMD010000344.1 GCA_938028645.1 uncultured Alphaproteobacteria bacterium | reverse complement strand
GGCAGATTTATCTAGAAATCAACGAATGGGGGCAGAAGAGGGCGTGGAGATGGAGGTTATGCCTTTTGTTGAGACATTTCTTGTTGCGGCAATCGACGCGGCTTTGGCTGCACAAAATGCTGTGGTCGCGGCGGAGTCGTTGCAACTTTCTACAGTTTATATCGGAGCGATGCGAAATAATCCTGAAAAAGTTGCTGAGTTGCTGCAATTACCACCCGAGGTGTTTGGTGTATTTGGTTTGTGTGTTGGATATGCATCTCCCGATATCAAAGCGGAGGTGAAACCTAGGTTGCCGCAGGCGGCTATTGCGTTTCATGAAGTTTACGGTAATCCCGAAGAGAAGAGATTGCGAATAAGTTACGATCGGGAAATGGCAAAATTTTCTGAGAGAAATGAGATGGTTGCCGATACATGGACCAATCGAGTTCTAGGCAGAATGGGAAAATTATCAGGAATGAACGGACGTGAAAAATTAATGGGAATATTAAATTCAATGGGATTTCCACTCCGTTAAGAGTCTAAATATTCAATTAAATAGTCAAGATTGATTGGAACTTATGGTTGCTGTTATCGGCGAAGCGTCGTCCCGGGTGGAAGATAAAAAGTTTTTGACAGGAGCTGGGAAATACCTTGACGATCTGGAGTTTCCAGATGTTTGTTATGCTGTATTTATTCGGTCTCCACATGCTCATGCTCGTATTTTGTCGCTAAGTACTGCTATAGCGAGACAGATGCCAGGCGTTTTAGATATCGTAACGGCCGATGATGTTGAGTTAAGTAAATTGAATGCTCTTAAGCCATTCATTCAAGAAAATCCAAATACGGGTGACAGGTTTTCTTTCGTAGAGCAACCATTATTAGCCCAAAGCGTAACCAGGTATCAGGGAGAGCCGATTGTATTAGTTGTTGCGGAGACGGTAGCTCAAGCATTAGATGCATCAGAGGTTGTGGAAATTGAATATTCTCCTTTGCCACACGTTGTAGATGGTAAAGAGGCTGCGAGTCCTGATTCAATAAAACTTAATTCCCAAATAGATGAAAATATCGCAGTAAAATGGAATACGGGTAACTCTCAAGAGATAGAAAACGTGTTCAATAGCGCTGATGAAGTGGTCAGCCTTTCAATTCGAAATCAACGTATTGTTACCAATCCAATGGAGCCAAGGGGAGTAGTAGCTGACTGGAGCATAAGAACTGGTCGATATACTTTGTATGGATCATCACAGAATATTCATGTTATGCGGACTTGTGTTGCGGACATGCTAGGTGTCACTGAAGGGTTGGTGAGATTTATTGCCCCAGATGTTGGTGGTGGTTTTGGTTCTAAGAACTTTTGTTATACCGAATATGGTCTTATAGCCTGGATGTCTAAAAAACTGAGGCGACCAGTCAAATGGACTGCATCACGAAGTGAAGGTTTTTTATCCGATCATCAAGGAAGGGATCATCAATCCGAGGCTCAACTAGCGCTTGGGAAAGACGGGAAGTTTCTTGCTTTAAAGGTAACGAGTTACGCAAACCTAGGCGCTTATCTGGTAGGGTCGGCAGGTGGCGTCCAGGTTGTCCAATACGCGAATCTTCCTGGAACAGTTTATAATGTGCCGGTTATTGAACTCAAAATTTTGGGTGTTTTAACCAACACAACCCCTATTGGGGTATTTCGTGGGCCAGGTTACGCAGAAGCTAACTTAATTATTGAACGTATTATTGATAAAGCTGCGCATCAATGTGGTTTTGATCGAGCAGAATTAAGACGTATGAACCTGTATAAAGCGGATGATATGCCCTTCACGAATGCGCTTGGTGGGGTGGTTGATAGCGGCAATTTCCCCAAAGTTCTCGATATGGCTTTGAAGAAAGCGGACTATTCAGGTTTTAACGCACGTAAAAAAAAGACGGACTTAAACGGACTGTTAAGAGGTATTGGATTTGCCTACCACATTAAGGGGACAGGAGGCGCACCAGATGAAAATGTTGATGTTCGTTTCAATGAAGATGCTACTATTTCTTTAATAATGGGGACACAGTCTATTGGACAAGGACATGAAACAACATTTCCTCAGATACTGGCTAGTCAATTAGGCCTTAGCAAAAACAAAGTTGTCTTGGCAACCAGTGACACAGACCGTATCGTATTTGGTGGAGGCCATGGTAGTTCACGGTCAACCTATATGGGGGGGACAGCTATCTTTAATGCAGTCCAAGATATTATATCTAAAGGAAAAACCATCGCTGCGAATGAATTTGAGACATCCGTTGAAGATTTATCTTTTGCCAATGGCGCTTTTACCGTAAGCGGTACCGATAAGTCTTTAAATATATTCGAGGTTGCCGAGTTAGGAAGAAATTTAAAACACTCCTTAGACACCTATAAAAAATGGACGAGAGAGGCGATGACGTTTCCCAATGGGGCGCATGTGGCGGAAGTAGAAATCGATCCTGATACGGGTATAGTAAAATTGAAGTCCTATACCGCCGTCGATGATTATGGCGTGTTGGTAAACCCGAGTATCGTTAAAGGTCAAATGCATGGAGCAATAGCGCAGGGTGTGGGGCAAGCTCTATTAGAAACAGTCATATACGATGAATCATCCGCGCAGATGCTCACAGGGTCGTTTATGGATTATGCAGTTCCTCGCGCAGATGATTTACCCTTTTATGAAACGGCCTTTGAAAGCACTCCTTGTGCAACAAATCCACTTGGCGTTAAAGGTTGTGGTGAAGCAGGGACAATAGCTGCTCCGTCGGCAATCTCCAGCGCAATAATCGATGCATTGCGGCCATTTGGAATCACACATATTGACGGCCCAGCAACACCAGAAAAAATTTGGTCTTTAATACGCACTACCGCACGTTAAAGAATCTCACGCTTTTTTTCAGGTTATTTAACCCGTGCCGCCTCGTCGTGAGCAAACCTCGTTATCATACTTAAGGCTTTCAAAGAGGCGCTACTTTTAGGGTTTTTTCCAATAAAAGCATGAGGCTGTAATGGGAATTTCTCTAGTGTTATATGGCCGCCTTCATTTTGATATGCCTCAAAAAAACGCTCGGCCATGTCTGGTGTCAGGTTATCATCTTTGGTCCCTTGCAAGAGTAGGATATTAGGCAGCCTTTCTTGGATGCCCTGTTCAACTATTTTTTGCGGGTTTCCTTCCTCCATTGATTCCACGGTGGGCCAAAAAGCGTGATGGGCATCGATTAAACGCTGTATTCCCTTATCTAATACCATTTTATACCGAGCAGACGGGTCCAAGACTGACCAACAGGCTATCACATATCCAACGTCGGGTCCTTCGTTTTGATACTCGGACGGAGCATCTGAAAAAAAAGGATTATAAGGTAAAAGAGCGTTCAGTATGGCTTGGTGGCCGCCACTTGACGTTCCAAGCAATCCTATCGATGAGCCGATAATATTATATTTTTTTTCGTTTTTCCGTAGCCAACGAATTGCAAAATTAATATCTCTTACTGAATCCGGATATAGGAAGTCAGGTGGCATCCTGAAATCGATAGCCATAACAAAAACACCATTCGTCGATAAGTTCTCGTGTATTGGGGTATTGGTCATTCTATCGTTACTTATCCACGCTCCGCCGTGAACTTCTACTATTGCGGGAAAGGGTCCGGGACCATCAGGGCGGTACATTCTTGCCCTCAGAGTTTGGTTGCCAATCTTTCTATATTCTATGTCCTCTACTTCTATATCAACACTCAGCGCCACTGCGATTTATCCCGTTCGATTTATCGGTTTTAGATGGTAATTAGATTAATTTTTATGGTCGTTAATAATCAAATCTGCGGCTTTTTCACCAATCATTATTGAGGGAGCGTTTGTATTACCAGAAATCAAAGTTGGCATGATTGAGGCATCAGCTACCCGAAGAGCCGTTATTCCATGAACTTTTAATTCCTGGTCTACTACAGAATTTGGATCATTACCCATTTTGCATGTCCCAACGGGGTGATAAGTTGTTTCACCGTTCTCCCGAACCCAGTCTAATAATTGTTCATCAGACGTTTTTGTCGCGCCAGGTTTCAATTCGCTAACATTTAATTTTTTCATAATAGGTGCTGTCATTATGGACCGAACGGTGCGGACCGCATTAATCGTCGTGTCTATATCCAATTGTGTAGATAAAAAATTATATTGAATTTTTGGTGGCTCTTTTGGGTCAGATGAAACGATATGCACATGACCTGTGCTTTCTGGACGCATAGCATGCGCGTAACAAATTACACCGGATGTTTTGGATAGTTTGTAATTAGGATCGTATAATAGCGGAAGCCAACCGAGCAGGCCGTCTGGTGCATCCAATCCTTCACGAGTTTTTATAAAGGCGCGCATTGGTGCTGCCGGTATACCCATCATACCTTTTTTTGTTACAAGGTAGCGCATTGCCTGCCAGACAATACCGAGGCCTCTCGCCTTATCATTATAGGTTACGCCCGGAGTGGCAATTTCCCATCTTGTCCTCGGTGCGTAATGGTCTCTCAGATTTTCACCAACCCCTGGTGATACGTGATTAACTTCTACTCCATTTTCTTTTAAAATACTTGGATTACCAATCCCTGAGACTTCCAGAATTTGGGGGGAGTTTATTGTCCCGGCACTAATTATAACTTC
>CALIMD010000343.1 GCA_938028645.1 uncultured Alphaproteobacteria bacterium | reverse complement strand
CGGTGTTTTGCGATCACACATGGTCTTGGCAAATGGTACGATCCGCGACACAGCCGTATATTCTGTAACTCGAAGTGATTGGGATGCCGTAAAAGCTAATTTAAGATGGATGTTAGAGCGATAAAAAATAGCTATGTACTATAAAATGGTTTAAGGGTGTTCAAAATTTTTTGAATGAGATGTCCAGTCAAATTGATTGATGTGTTTAGATGATCAAACAGCACACAAATGTTGAGTGATTGCTTATTATAATATTTAATTTTTTGTTTGATGTTCAACTATTCACTTTAAGGTTCGGTTACAATCCCTTTAATCGCATTGGCTGTAGCTTTTTGAGTTAGTTCACCTGCAGAGTTAACTTCTAACGAACCCTCCAGCCTTCCCTTTAATTCATCGATCTCTTTATTAGTAAGATTTGGAACGATGTTTTGGATATTTGGGAACAAAGAAGAAATGCTCCAGCATTCGTCGATATTTTTAAAACTCCGTTCTACAATTATCGGTAAGCTTGTTATTTCTGTAGTGCCGGCACTATTCCATAAATGTTTTAGTGTGGTCATTTCAGAAACCTGAGGGTTAGGTGGTGAATCTGGTTGATAGCCCATATCATTCAAGTGTTCACTAATGAGACTCGATGGTGACCCCTTATTTACTGTATCCCAAATATAATTCGCAACGGTTCCGCCGGGTCGGACCACGCGTATCATTTCGCTCAGGCCTTTTGGAGGATCTTCTAAAAAGAAAATCACAAGGGCCATTACTGCCAGATCAAAAGCGTCATCGCTAAAACTCAAACTCATAGCGTCCCCGACGTCAAATGCAGCTTTCGAACCCAGACCCCTTTCTCTTGCGAATTCTATTTGTTCCGGGGATGGATCAATTCCTGATAAAAAAGTAGGGGCACTCTTCTCCGTTATTAACTGCGAAAATGCCCCATTTCCACAACCCACATCTCACCACTTTTCGTCCGAACGTGGTGATAACCAATCGATGAAGTGATTGCCAATTAACGCACTCCACGTACCCATGGATTTTTCGTAGGAACTACCGTCGCTAAACTGCATTTCGTTGCCCCTCCCGCTCTCCGTATGTATAATTCACATAGAAACTAGAGTAGTCGGTGCAATTCATAAAGAGGACTAGTTTTAAAGATTAACTGGAATTAATCTCAAATGGAATGCGAGTGCCTGAACCAATTTATTCTAACCATGTTTTAGATTCTTCCAAACGATAAACAAGTATACTCTCTAGCTACGCATGACCTAAAGAGGGTTGAATGTGAGTTGTCTGTTGTCTATTGAACGTGGTAATTTCGCTCGTAGTATGAATGACTGCTATACCAAACGCCTCTATTATATCTGCCCCTGCTTCACTATCCATTTTATCGTTTTCTTGGCTTTCGCCCTCTATACATGCGCTAAGATCATAGACAGAGCTTTTCAGCCCCCAATCCAGGTGTAGTTTTGGAAAGCCATTCTGATCCAGTTCCTCGGTAAGCAACTTAAAGGCAACTTCATGGGGGCAATCATCGGTTTTCCGCTGGTACCTTATTTTTCCACAAATAACTTTTCTATTTTGGTTCCAATCTTTGAATAAGACAGTGAGCTCCTTTAAATTAAAGGACCGCGCAATATGTGGATAGCTGCTATACATTCGTTAAATCTCCTTTTGATTATATACGCTGGCATACCGTTTTTTGGACCACTGATTTATTTGTTTAAAACTTGAAATCCCATCATTAGGTTTTACCTTTCCGTGGTAGGAATTATTTTAAAGGGATAATGCCATGATACTGCTTACGGGTGCACTTCTGGGACTCATATCGGTGGCATTTGGGGCTTTCGCTGAACACGGGTTAAAAGATACAGTAAGCAATGAACACTTCAGGTTTCTAATGACAGCCGTACGTTATAACCAAATACACTCTGTGATCATCGCTGCCATTGGTTTGTCAACACGATCGGGAGGCTGTTGGTGCGATACCCGTCACTTAACCTGGACGGGCGCTGCTTTTATTATTGGCACGGTTCTATTTAGTTTTAGTATCTACCTGTCGGTATCGCTCCAGATACCCTTTTTAGTTAATTTGACACCATTAGGTGGTATATCATTAATGATAGGTTGGCTAATGCTTGCTTTTTCTGCATTTATGTCGTTGAAAAACCGCCGCCAATAAAAATATTACCGAAGAACTCGTGAAGCTCAAGGGCATGATAACGGCAACAATGTCTTTTTGACTATTGTTATAAAACGTTATCTAGTCCTCAACATTCGGCAACGTTTGGAACAGTATTTAACATCTGCCCACACCAATTCCCATTTCTTACGCCAGGTGAACGGTTTTTCACAAGTTACACAAATTCTATGGGGTAAATTGGCTTTTTTTATACCGTTGGGCATTTACTTCCTACCATCCCTAAGGAAGACGGTTTTTTCGGCTTTCTTCCAATATTTGAAAAATCGTTTTGTTTCAAAACTGAAATCTTCCTCACAAAATAAATCGTCCCTTACAATCTCTACGTTAAAGGAAAGTGAAAGATTTTGACTGAATTTGGTTAATCTTGTATCAGCCG
>CALIMD010000342.1 GCA_938028645.1 uncultured Alphaproteobacteria bacterium | reverse complement strand
TTACTAATGCTCGTTTCAAAAAAACGAACCGCATCCCCCATCGGCCCACCCAAAATTTCATCTTCCCTTACCACAATGTTACCTCTTAATATCGTGGCGACAGGCCACCCCATAACCGACATCCCATCGAACGGCGTCCAGCCACATTTACTTGCAATCCACTCATCACTTATTACTCTTTGTTTTTTCAAATCGACAAGAACGAAATCGGCATCGTATCCGACAGCTATTCTGCCTTTCCCCATGATTCCAAATAATCTTTGCGGACCTGCAGAAGTTAAATCTACTATCCGCTCCAATGACAGCCTTCCCTCGTGCATATGATTAAGCAACAAGGGTAATGATGTTTGGACGCCAGGCATGCCGCTTGGGCTAGAGGGGTAGGGCCTTTCTTTTTCCTCGATTGTATGTGGAGCATGATCAGACCCTATAACATCAACTATACCATTTTGGATAGCAGCCCATAAACCCATTTGGTGATCCAAATCTCTAACCGGAGGGTTCATTTGGGCAAAAGCTCCCAGCCGCTCATAACAGTCCGGGGCGCTCAACGTTAAGTGATTGAGTGTAACCTCAACACTAATCAAATCTTTGTGCTTGGCTAAAATATCCATCTCATCTTTGGATGATATATGCAGCACGTGAACGCGCCGATTAGCCTTTCTGGCGAGGTTGACTAATCGAGTTGTTGCTCTGACAGCAGACTCTACATCTCTCCAATCCGGATGCGCCTCGGGATCTTCTGCTTCTACTGCTATATTTTGTCGAGAGATCAGACGATCTTCGTCTTCAGCATGAACAGATACTCTGCGAACTCCATTAGAAAGCACATCTGCTATCACCTCGTCATCCTTAGCTAATAAAGTACCAGTCGAGCTTCCCATAAAGATTTTTACTCCGGCACAGCCAGGTAATCGCTCTAGTTCAGCTAGGTGTTGTGCATTTTCACTATTCCCTCCCATAAAAAAAGCATAGTCACACCAGGCTGTTTGCTCTGCCCTTTTTAGTTTGGCTGTAAGCGTCTGCTCGTCCAGCGTTAATGGACTCGTATTAGGCATCTCAAATATAGAAGTTACCCCCCCTTTTATGGCAGCCTTTGTTCCGTGGGCAATATCCTCTTTATGTTCAAGTCCTGGTTCCCTAAAGTGCACCTGAGAGTCGATCACTCCGGGAAGTATATGTAACCCAGTTGCATCATATTTTTCTTTTGCACTATCGTTTGATAAAGCGCCAATGGTTATTATTTTTCCATTTGTCACACCGATATCTGCATGGACCAATCCACCGGGTGTCATCACTTGACCGTTTTTTATTATTAAGTCGAATTTTTCAGACACTTTTCCTCCAGAATCACAAATTGATTATTTTCGCTAAAGCGATTCATACGATTGAATCTATTACAAGTCTACACATGCAAACTGACGAATTTAAACCAAAATATTTACTGATTTCAGTTTTCAACAGAAATGGCATATTTCTCGTTAGAGACGAAGGCCAGGTGTTGTTTTATTCAATTTTCGAATAAAACTTTCGGCGGACCGCGATAAAGGATAAATTTCTTGAACACGTCGGAAGGCTTTCAATGCGTGTTCTGGTCGTTCCAGAGTATTAAAGATAAGTCCCAAACCTGAGATGGCCCCAAAATGGCGCGGCTCTAAAGCCAGTGTATTCTGTATATCTTGCATAGATTTCTCAAAATCACCCATTAGGAAAAAAATAGTAGCCCTTTTATTCCAGGCCTCAGAAAAATCAGGTGCCTCATCAACTATCAAATTAAATACGGCTAATGCTTCATTTAAATTGTTATTATTCAATAATTTTATTCCGCGATCCATCAACAAGTCTATTCGGGGAACTTTATGGGAAGCCCAAATCTCCCAAATTTTTTTCTCCACTGCTTCGGCATCATCCTCTGAAGCAGACAGCTTCAAATCACTAAATAACTTTGATAGCCTCATATCCTTTTGATCAGAAAAAACGACGCCCGCGTTAAGTAGCAAAAGTGCTACTGAAATTATCCCCAACAAGTAGGGTTTGCATCTTCTTAAATTATAAAAAAGAGTCATTTAGAATACGTTATTTAAGCACAATTGTCGAAGCAGTGATCGAATAGTTAATTGACGTATTACAAGCCAAACATGCAAAGAAATGTTTTCAAAGGTCGGTTTTCTGCAACCGAAGACGACTAACCCTGCCTCGCTTTAAAGCGGGGGTTAGTCTTGTTAATTACGTACACACGACCTTTACGTCGAACCACTCTACAGTTTCGATCTCGTGTTTTAAGCGTTTTCAACGAGTTTGCGACTTTCATCGTACTGACCTATCCTCTTGAATTTCAGGCGCGAATAATATTCAGACATTGGTTTTTTGTCAACCACATCCATTTTAATTTTAGTAAAAATTGTCGTGCCATAAGCCAGAATATATGATTAGAGTGAACGGTGCGCATTTTGCGCTATCGTTGTTAAGGACAATCTCTAAAATGCAATTGAAAGCACCACAAAACAACCAACTTAAAGGTTGGATACTTGGGATCCTAGGTATCCTCACACTTTCACCAGACACCTTGATTATTCGCCTTGTTGACTCTGATCCCTGGACTTTTATTGCGTGGCGTGGTGCGTTTATGGCTTTAGGTATGCTGTTCATTCTAAGTTTTAGTTACCGACTGCAAGTTTTCTCAAAATTTTTTGCAGTTGGCTGGCTGGGGTGTCTAATCGCTGTCATATTTTCCATCAATAATGTTTTTTTCCAGCTTTCCGTGCAAACCACAGCCGTAGCTAACACGCTTGTTATAGTTGCGACTTCACCACTATTTGCGGCTGTAATGTCTGTTTTATTTTTAAAAGAACGCATAAAGAATACAACTTGGGGCGTAATCCTAATCTCTGTAATTGGTGTTAGTATAGTATTTATAGGCAAACTAGAGAGTGGAGATCTGTTTGGTAACTTTGCTGCACTGCTGGTGGCTGTCGGCATGGGAGCTCATTTCGTGCTTGTGAGACTAGCCCGGCCGACCGATATGGCTCCTGCAGTCGCTATTGCGAGTGTTTTAACATGTCTTGTAGGATTAGTGATGGCCCCGGATCTATATTTATCTCCACACCAGTTTGGCTATCTAGCAGCATTGGGTTTAATACTTTTGCCAGTTTCATTCATCTTTCTTACTAGAGCTCCTATTTATATCACAGCACCAGAAGTAAGCTTAATACTATTGCTCGAAACTATACTTGGCCCGCTTTGGGTGTGGATGGTCATACAAGAAGAACCCCCTTTAGCTACGCTAATTGGAGGCGCGTTGATAATGTTAACTCTTGTATTTCATGCAGGTGCAAGTATTCGAGATAACCACAACAAGCCAAACCAATAATGCAAATGCATAGGATAACGACATGAAAAAAGTTCAAATTGTCGATGCGCATCATCATTTTTGGGATCTATCTGAAAATTATTACCCATGGTTGCAGGATACTGAGGAAAAGCATTTTTTTTTGGGCGATTATACAGAATTAAAAAAGGATTACCTCCCACAAGATTATTTAAAAGACGCATCCGACTATGACGTCTTAGCCACAGTACATGTTGAAGCAGAATGGGATCGTAATGATCAAGTGGGTGAAACCGAATGGCTCCAAAGGATTAATAAAACATTCGGCATGCCAAACGCAATTGTAGGTCATGTATGGTTGAGCGCTGATAATTGTGAAGAGATTTTATACAAACATAGACAATTTGAACTATTTCGAGGGGTGAGATCCAAGCCAGAGACCGCTCTAACTTCAGATCACACTAAACCAACCGGAGCAGGCAGTATGCATGATCCAAATTGGCGGAATGGAATAGCTATTCTTGAACAAATGCAATTGAGTTATGACCTGAGAGTGCCCTATTGGCATCTTTATGAAGCAGCGGATGTACTGGGTCCACATACAAACTTAAAAGTAGTTTTAAATCATACCGGATTTCCGTGGGACAGGAGCAAGAATGGAATAAAGGCTTGGAGGCAGGCGATGAAAGCTGTCGCTGCATGCCCCAATATATGCGTTAAAATTTCAGAACTTGGTTTGAAAGATTCCCCATGGACAGTCGATAATAACCGGCAGGTAGTCCTAGATACTATCGATATTTTTGGAGTTGAACGTTGTATGTGGGCCTCTAACTTTCCAGTAGCTGGTTTAAAAGTTTCCTATAAAGACCAGTTAGACGGGATGTTTGAAATAATGAGCGGATTACCCGACTATAATCTTCAAAAAATATTTTTTCGAAATGCCATAGATTTTTATAAAATTGACATTCCTTCAAACTACTGACGG
>CALIMD010000341.1 GCA_938028645.1 uncultured Alphaproteobacteria bacterium | reverse complement strand
AAAATGCGGCCGCTGTTGTCGAATTTTTAGCTAATCATTCGTCGGTATCTAAAGTGATTTATCCAACCCAACAAAAGGGCGAAGAGCTAACAAGAGCAAAAAAATATCTTAATGGGGGATATGGTGGCCTTGTTGGCTTTGAGCTGAAAGGTGGTAAAGAGTCAGGGGAAAAGTTTATAAATTCGTTGAAACTTTTCTATCATGTTGCCAACATAGGTGACGCGCGTTCTTTAGCTATTCACCCCGCGACTACCACACATAGCCAGCTTTCACCAGAGGATCAGAAAAGCACCGGTGTTTCTGAAAGTTATGTGCGTCTCTCCATTGGCATTGAACATATTGACGACATCATAAACGATCTGGAATTGGCCTTATCTGAGTCCTCATAATCTTGCGTTTTTGGCTTAAGGTGATTTTATAGAACTTTAACATTACCTTAAGTCCTCAATTATTGGGAACTTGGTTTGGTAGTTTTCCCGTTTGGCGTAACGCCTCCCACAAAACCATACTTGCGCATACGGCAACATTCAGAGATCTTGTGCTTGGGCCAATAGGTACTCTCACTTTATGTGGTATTTTCTGGTGAATTGTTTCAGGCACTCCGTTCGATTCGCTCCCCATTATCAACGTATCAATAGACGAAAATTTAAATGCATCAAGATTATTACTGCCTTTTGTGGTTAATAAAACCATTCTGTTTGAAGTGTTATCGATTTCAAAATCCGTCCATGATTTGTGCCGATTTATAATCGCCCGCTGTTCATAATCCATATGTGCTCTTCGGAGTTTGGCGTCCGAAAAGATAAAACCGCATGGTTCAATAATATCGAGTGGGATATTAAAACAAGCACAAAGCCGGATGATTGTTCCTGCATTTTGGGGGATATC
Source organism: uncultured Alphaproteobacteria bacterium (assembly GCA_938028645.1). Taxonomy (GTDB): domain Bacteria; phylum Pseudomonadota; class Alphaproteobacteria; order Thalassobaculales; family Thalassobaculaceae; genus UBA7326. The sequence continues at coordinate 8,676 of CALIMD010000341.1, read as the reverse complement.
TGGTTGAAAGAGCGCTAATCTCATCTACTCTTCTCTCATAAACAAATTTTTACAGCTTAAATTGCACATTTTTGTTCCAGTTTCTTTGCTTTTTCTTATACTCTGCAGTATACGATTTATTTGACCTGTATAAAATTATGTTTTGCAATTAGCGGTTTTAAGTTGCTCTGATCGAACTCGAGAAATGTGTAATTTGATCAATGGTATGTTAAGCTGGGTTTTGGGGGGAAGCTAGTTCTGATGGCTGATACAAATGAAGGTACTACTAGGAGAGATTTTATTCATGTGGCAAGCGCGACGGCTGGAGCGTTAGGGGTCGCATGTGTTGCGTGGCCTTTTATAGATCAAATGAATCCAGCGGCGGATACATTGGCACTATCGTCAACTGAATTTGATGTATCCGGTGTAGAGGAAGGAATGGCAGTAACGATAGTGTGGCGTGGAAAGCCAGTCTTTATCCGGCATAGAACCCAAAAAGAAATCCAGGAAGCTACCGAAGTCAAGCTAGATGATTTGCCGGATCCGCAGGTGGACTCTGATAGGACTACACGTCCGGAGATGTTGGTTTTATTGGGTGTCTGCACCCATCTTGGTTGCGTCCCACTTGGACAAAGCGCAACTGATCCGAAAGGGGAATGGGGTGGTTGGTTTTGCCCATGCCATGGGTCACATTATGATACTTCAGGCAGGATTCGAAAGGGCCCCGCACCAACAAACCTTGCCGTCCCTCCGTATAAATATATATCCGATAGTGTTATTAAGATCGGCTGAGGAACAGAATAATGAGTGAACCAAAATTTAATAATTCACTAATACGATGGATTGACCACCGGCTTCCAATTTTTACGTTTATGCATCATGAAATGCATGAGTATCCAACGCCAAAAAACCTTAATTATTGGTGGAATTTCGGTTCGTTAGCCGGGATAGTACTCGTTATTATGATAATGAGTGGTATTGTTCTTGCGATGCATTACACCGCGCATGTAGATCATGCATTCCAGTCTGTAGAACGGATCATGCGTGATGTAAATTATGGCTGGCTAGTGAGGTATATCCATGCGAATGGAGCCAGTTTCTTTTTCATCGTTGTTTATATCCATATTTTTCGTGGACTGTATTACGGTTCCTATAAAGCGCCTAGGGAATTATTATGGATGCTGGGTGTCGTTATTCTTATATTGATGATGGCAACCGCTTTCATGGGTTACGTTTTGCCGTGGGGCCAAATGAGCTTTTGGGGTGCTACAGTCATAACCAATCTGTTTTCTGCAATTCCCCTTGTTGGCGAATCTATTGTTACCTTGCTTTGGGGTGGGTTTTCAGTAGATAACCCAACGTTGAATCGCTTTTATGCACTCCATTATTTGTTACCTTTTGTCATAGTGGGTGTTGTGGTGTTGCATATAGTTGCTTTGCATCGATTTGGTTCGAATAACCCACTAGGGATAGACGTACGCGGTAATCAGGATACGATTTCTTTCCATCCCTACTACACCGTAAAAGATGCTTTTGGACTTGGCGTATTTCTTATACTCCTTTCGGCGGTTGTATTTTTCTTGCCGAATTCAATGGGGCACCCGGATAATTACATTCCCGCCAATCCGATGGTTACGCCGGCACATATCGTTCCGGAATGGTACTTTCTCCCTTTCTACGCCATTTTACGTGCTATCCCAGATAAATTATTTGGTGTTTTGGCGATGTTTGCGGCAATAGGTGTTTTATTTATTCTTCCTTGGTTGGATAGATCTCCAGTACGAAGTGCTACGTTTCGTCCAATTTACAAGGTTATGTTCTGGGTGTTTTTATTCGATTGTGTTGCGTTGACTTGGCTGGGGGCTAAACCTGCTGAGGGAATTTATGTAATACTTTCACGTTTATTCACAGCCTACTATTTCTTTCACTTTCTAATATTATTGCCAGCACTTTCAATATTTGAGACGCCGCGATCACTTCCAAAAAGTATAGGTAAGCCTGTACTTGGAGGAGGGGGTGCAGCTATGGCTGCGGCTCCAGCAGCGCCGAGGGAGAGGTCGTAATGGTACTCCAAAGATTTGTTAGAGGCCTCCTTTTCTTAAGTTTCTCATTATTAATTCTAATTCCCAACGCGCCATTGAAGGCGGCAGGTGGGATAGCAGTTCCTTCTCAGGAATGGTCTTTTAGTGGTGTTTTTGGAACTTTTGACAGAGGAGAACTGCAGCGGGGCTTCCAAGTCTATAAAGAAGTGTGCGCGGGCTGTCATTCACTCAACTATATCTCCTTTAGAAATCTAGCAGACCTTGGGTTTAACGACGAAGAAATCAAGGTGATAGCCAAAGAGTACGAAGTTGAGGATGGTCCAAATAACGACGGGGAGATGTTCACGAGGAGTGCGATCCCCTCAGATACCTGGCCGGCTCCTTATCCAAATGATAATGCCGCACGTTCAGGCAATAATGGCGCTCTACCTCCAGACCTTTCTTTGATGGTTGACGCTAGAGTGGGTGGGGCTGACTACCTATATGCTTTGCTTAGTGGTTATCACGACGCACCGGAGGGGCAAGAAGTTGCGGATGGTATGTATTACAACGCATATTATCCCGGACACCAAATAGCGATGCCATCTCCACTTTCCGATGATGGGGTTGAATATAGCGATGGCACTGCGGCCACGATCAATCAGCAAGCAAGAGACGTTTCCGCATTCCTTGCGTGGGCTACAGAGCCTAATATGGAGCAAAGAAAACGTATGGGAGTTATGGTACTTATCTTCTTAACTGCAATGACCGGCTTATTTTATGTCAGCAAACGAAAAATTTGGGCGGATGTGCATTAGATTTCAGTGACAAAAGAAAAAGGGGCCGTATGTCATACGGCCCCTTTTTTATGAAAAGAGCAGAAAATAAATGGCGGAAGCATTAGTTGGTATAATAGGTGGGAGTGGTGTAGACCAGATTGAAGGTCTTGTTAATCAAGAGTGGCGAGAGGTTAATTCTCCTTTTGGTTGCCCCTCCGATAAATTATTATTTGGGCAGATTGCGGACAATCCAATTGTTTTTCTGCCACGACACGGTCGCGGGCACCGCTTGTCGCCCAGCTCAATCAATTACCGAGCCAACATAGATGCTCTGAAGCGTTCTGGCGTGACAGATATAGTATCGCTGAGTGCAGTCGGATCCTTAAAAGAAGAATACCAACCGGGCCATTTCGTTCTGATTGATCAGTTCATAGATAGAACATTTGCCAGAGAGAAGACATTTTTTGAGGCTGGATGTGTGGCGCATGTGAATTTTGCTCAGCCGATATCGAGTCGTTTAAAAGATGCACTTTACGATTCATGCAAAAAATTAAATATTCCTTCCCATAAAAACGGAACATACATTTGTATGGAGGGTCCACAGTTTTCTACAGTTGCCGAGAGTAATCTTTATAGGTCCTGGGATTGTGATGTGATTGGTATGACAAATATGCCAGAGGCGAAACTTGCCAGAGAAGCCGAACTGCCATACGCGACAGTTGCCATGGTAACCGACTTTGATTGCTGGCATCCCGAGCACGAAAGTGTAACTGTTGAGAGCGTAATTAAAGTTATGGGAAAAAATACCCAGAATGCTTGTAAATTATTGTGTGATGTACTTCCAAATATTGGAAATCGCCCAGAAGTAGATATTCAAGGGGGTGACCGAGCGTTAGACGTTGCCCTGGTTACACAGCTCAGCCTGAGGGATCCTTTGGTTGTCGGAAAACTAGATGCTGTTGCAGGGAGAGTTCTAAATAATTAATTTATACCGATGAAAACTGGCGTTGTTCTCTAGTTGACGGAATTGCTGTGTTGGTCAGTTGTCCCTACTTAAATATATTTTCCTAGATGCTGTATAGTTCGTTCGAATGCTATTGTACTGCTAGTTGAGTGAAAAGTATCCCGTTGTTCGCAGTTGAATCCATGACCTGCTGGATAAATGTAGATTGGGCAGTCAGGGTGGGCCAGCTTTAAAGAGTTAATCTCTGTAATGGGGATGCCATGGTCTTGTTCTCCAAAATGAAAAATGGATGGACAATTCGGTTGCATTGAAGTTAACTGACCGACACCCCCTCCATAATAGGAAACCGCTGCATTAAATCCACCAACTTGACATGCGCTCAACCATGCCAATGTGCCTCCCCAGCAATATCCAACAACGGCAACATTACCTGCAGACCTAACAATATTCAGTGTTGCCTTTATATCTATTAGCGGGCTCTCATTACCTAAATTTTCTCTAAGTTCTTTGCCGCGGATGACATCTTCGATAGTGTAACCAAGCTGGATATCAGGTTCTACTCGATCAAAGAGCGATGGTGCTCCAACTAAATATCCATTAGAAGAAAACTTTTCAGCAACACTTTTTATATGATTATTAACCCCAAAAATTTCCTGTATTAAAACTATTCCCCCTCGCGGCGATCCTTTTGACTGCGCAAGGTAAATATCAAACTCATGTCCATCTGATGCGGTTGCCCTAATGCTCTCCCCCATTACAACCTCTCTTATAAAACCTAGCTTTAATAGAAAACTTGGTGTTTTTAGAATTATTAATTTTGTTAAACATTAAAGCGAAAATGGAGTATATCGCCGTCTTGAACTCGGTAATCTGCTCCTTCAACTCTCATTTTTCCAGCTTCTTTCGCCCCTTGTTCCCCATTGGTTGCAATATAATCAGTATAACTGATGGTTTCTGCCCGAATAAATCCTTTTTCAAAGTCAGTGTGAATAACGCCCGCCGCTTTCGGTGCCTTAGCGCCGAAGGGAGCGGTCCAAGCCCGAGCTTCCTTCGGACCTGCTGTAAAGAATGTTAGTAAATTCAGTAGTCGGTAGCCTGATTGTATTAGTTTATCTAATCCAGAAGTTTCTAGCCCTAGTGTATCAAGAAACTCTTGTCTTTCTTCTATTGATGCCAGTTGTGAAATCTCAGCTTCAATAGCAGCCGATATAACTACGCATTCAGCACTATTATTTTTGGCATATTCTACAACGTCTTTACTGAGTAAATTCCCTTGAGAGGCGGACTCCTCTTCAACATTACACACAAATAATAATGGCTTTGCAGATAGTAGGTTGAGCATTTTGTATCTTGGAAGCTCTGTGCTGTCCCATTCTAACATTTTTCGGGATGGGATGCCTTGTTGAAGAGTACCGAGGACTTTATTCATGACCAAAAGGTCCGCTTGGATCTCTCTATCTCCACTGCGTGCTTTTTTTTCAGCTGATAGAATACGGCGCTCCAAGCTTTCAAGATCAGCAAGCATTAGCTCTGTTTCTATAGTTTCTATATCGCGTAACGGCTGAACATTGCCATCAACATGGGTAATATTTTCATCTTCAAAACAGCGGAGAACATGAATTATGGCATCCGTCTCCCGGATATTTGCCAGAAATTGATTTCCCAGACCTTCTCCTTTACTGGCTCCTTTGACGAGACCTGCTATATCCACAAATTCAAGTTGTGTTGGGATAATTTTAGATGAGTTCGCTAGCGTGGCAATTTTTTCTAAGCGTGTATCTGGAACACTAACCCGGCCTGTATTGGGTTCGATTGTACAGAAGGGATAGTTTGCTGCTTCTGCAGCAGCAGTTGATGTTAGAGCATTGAATAAGGTTGATTTTCCAACGTTTGGTAATCCCACAATACCACAGTTAAAACCCATTTGTCAGTCACTCCAAATTACTTTGATCTGATGGTTCATTCTTTGGAACTTTTTTTGACAAAGCATTTTCGTCTCTAGGGAACACGGCGAGAGCTAATTTACTCATTAGTGTATTCTCATTACTCTCGATGAGAAGTTGAATATTGTCGGCTAAACTTTCAAGTAGAATAGCAAGCCATGTATTTTGCTCCTTTTTTGGGAAGTCTTGAAGGACATATCGTAGGACTCTGTCTTTGTGTCCTGGGTGCCCGATGCCTAGACGAACTCTCCAATATTCATTCCCTATTTGATTATCAATGCTCTTCAGACCATTATGTCCTCCGGCGCCACCCCCTAATTTGACACGGCATTTTCCCGGAACGAGATCAAGATCGTCATAAAAGACAAAAACTTTATCGCTTGAAAGCTTAAAGAATTTTGTCGTTTCGCCTACCGATCGTCCTGACTCATTCATAAAGGTTGTTGGTTTAAGTATCCTGATAGCATTGTTGCCTATTTTTCCTTCGCTTATTAATCCTTGAAAGCGGCGGCGATAGGGAGAAAAGCCACATGTCTCCCTTATCTTGTCCGCAGCCATGAACCCTATATTGTGCCGGTTATTAAGATGTTTTTCCCCGGGGTTTCCTAGGCCAACTATAAGGCGCATAACCAATTTACCAATTCTCATACAGATGAGGAAAGATCTTAAAAGCTACTCGTTGGAATCGTCCTCACTATTTCCGTCAGTGCTTTCGGTTGTGGCTTCGGTCTCAGAATCTTCACCATCACTTTCATCATCGCTAGTTGCTTCATCCCGAACAACGGTTGGAGCGACTATGGTAGCAATAGTAAAATCACGATCACTTATTGTTGGTGTTACACCCTGTGGAAGATTCACCGCACTAATGTGCAAGCTATCGCCAATTTCCGCACTGCTTAAGTCTAACAACAGACTACTTGGTATCAAATCAGGTGTGCAGGAAACCTCAACAGTATATCGCACAACATTCAATACTCCACCGCTCTTAATTCCAGGTGACACATCATCCCCAACAAATTCTACTGGGACCTCAACGGATATTTTTGTGGTGGCGCTTACTCGTAAAAAATCAACATGCTCTGGAACATCGGTTACAGGATGCAATTGCACATCTCTAGGAAGAACGCGATTTAATTCTCCATTAATATCTATATCAAAAAGCGTGTTAAAAAATCCACCGGTGTTTAAGTGCCTCACCAATATTTTTTGTTCTACAACAATTGGTATAGGTGATTTTTTATCACCATAAATTACTGCTGGGATGTTTCCCTGACGCCTAGCTTCGCGGGCGGACCCCTTACCTACCTTTTCACGAGCATTGGCAGTTAAAACTGTTATATCGGTCATCGATATCTCCTTGTTTCAAATATCCAGTTTGTCAAAAGACCGACCTCCAGGGGTGCCAGAAAATTCTGTCTTTTAACTCTAACAGGCAGGTTCTAGTGGTTTTTTAGAGTAATAGCCAGCCAAAAGTTTTAATCATTGAGAGTGGAACGTAGCGTCAATCGGAATTGTTATAATTAAATAAACTTGATACAGACCTTGATTCAGCAATTCTTAATATCGCTTCTCCTAATAAGGGAGCTATGCTTATCTGGCGCATATTTTTCGCTTCAAGCATAGCTTCAGTAGCTTTTATGCTATCTGTGGTTACCAGCTCTTTTAGAGGAGAGTTTTTTACTCTTGCTACGGCTCCCCCAGAAAGCACCCCATGGCTTATATAAGCAGACACGGATAGACCTCCTGCCGCCATTAACGCTTCTGCCGCATTACAGAGTGTCCCACCTGAATCAACTATATCGTCGACGAGTATGCAGTGCCGATTACTGACATCTCCTATAATATTCATAACTTCAGATACGCCAGCACGTTCTCGGCGCTTATCAATTATAGCAAGATCTGCATCAAGACTTTTCGCCAACGCACGGGCTCTGACCACACCTCCTACATCAGGCGATACAATAACTAATGATGCGTTTCCATATTTATCTTTGATATCCGCTTGAAACACTGGTGCTGCGAACAAATTATCCGTGGGGATATCAAAAAAACCTTGTATTTGGCCAGCGTGCAAGTCAAGTGTCACGACCCGATGCGCACCAGCTGCTGTTATAAGGTTGGCAACCAACTTTGCTGATATAGGGGTTCGGGGACCAGATTTTCGGTCTTGACGCGCATAACCATAATATGGAACGACTGCGGTAATTCTATTAGCGGAGCCTCTTTTTAAAGCATCTAGTGCGACCAATAGTTCCATTAGATTGTCATTTGTTGGAGAGGATGTTGATTGGATTACAAAAACATCTTCACCTCGAACATTTTCCTGAATCTCGACAAATACCTCCATATCAGAAAACCTGCGAACATCTGCATTTGTAAGCGGAAGATTCATATAGGAAGATATTGCTTCAGCGAGAGGACGATTGCTATTACAAGACATAATTTTAGTTGACATGCTGCTATCGTATCCAATCTAGAGAATTATAGCTTCTCGCCGTTATCTCTCGTAAACTTCGAATAGTCTGGTGCAAGACTTATTGCATTCCTTGTTTCACATCAACCGATAATGTCGCTCTATATTGATTTATTAATTGAAATAAACCTTCTGCGGCTGCAATCGCGATATCTTTCGCAAGGCTTTCCCATTCATCCTGTAATATCGTTTTTTCTATAATATTTTCTTGCGAGACAACGCCGATTTTTTTTGTATCGGTCCCCAGTTTCCAATGAAGTCTAACTTTTTGCATTTTAGCATCTACAAATTGAGTTTCAATTTTCAGTTCTAATATTAGATCACCGGGTTTATTTTTTCGAACTTTTACATTTCGTCGTGCCATTTCCATCTGTATCGCAGCAAATAAAGATGCTGCATCATCGCTGGATATATCCATTATTTGGGTCATCCTTACAGTTGGATAAGAATTGGTTTTGATGGGTTTAGACGGTGGACTTAACCAATTTGATATCTGATCTGCGTTTGTTTCAGCAAC
>CALIMD010000340.1 GCA_938028645.1 uncultured Alphaproteobacteria bacterium | reverse complement strand
CCATTTTACTTTGAAAAATTACCCCATCCCCTAGTTTATTCCGCTGCATATTTTGAGATTGCCGTCGATTTTTTCTTATTGCGGTTACTGATTGTGAGGGCTTGATCAATGAGCTTCTTTTGCTCAAGTACATGTCGGTTGAGGTTACCCGTAGCGGGTGATGCTGCTTCGGCACGGCCCACATAAATAGGTCTCTTTGAACTTCCATCCAACTCAGATAGAACGTCTTCTATTCGCCTATCAACATACGTCCAGGCGCCCATATTTTCCGGTTCTTCCTGACACCAGACGACTTCAGCTTGAGGGAAGCGCGATAATTGTTCCAAAAGTGCCGAACGCGGAAATGGATAAAGCTGTTCCAACCTCAAAAGAAATATATTTTGGAGTTCGAGCCGAGCACGCTCTTGAAAGAGCTCATAGTATATTTTCCCAGAACACAAAATAACCTTTTGAACTTTATCATCGGTGCATAAGGGCTTCATATCATGCATTACACGATGGAAGGTTGTACCCGGTCCCATAGCCTCCAATAAAGAAACACACATCTTGTGTCTCAATAGCGACTTTGGTGTCATAATAATTAATGGTTTTCTAAAATCTCGCTGCACCTGCCTACGCAAAACATGAAAGTAATTTGCTGGTGTAGTGCAATTAACAACTTGCATATTATCATCTCCACAGAGTTGAAGGTATCTCTCCAACCGTGCCGAGGAATGATCCGGGCCTTGCCCCTCGTATCCATGGGGGAGCAATAAGACTAATCCAGACATACGCAGCCACTTATCCTCACCAGAACTAATAAATTGATCCATGATAACCTGTGCGCCATTCGCAAAATCGCCGAACTGCGCCTCCCATAATATGAGTGAGTTAGGTTCTGCTTGGCTAAAACCGTATTCAAAGCCAAGCACAGATGCCTCTGACAAAGGACTATCGATGACTTCAAACATCTTTTGCTCAGGATCTATATTATTTAAAGGGATATATCGTTCTTCAGTATCTTGATGCGTCCAAACCGAATGACGTTGGGAAAAGGTTCCTCTTCCACTATCTTGCCCACTTAAACGAACCCCATTCCCCTGGATCAAAAGAGACCCGAAAGCTAATGCCTCAGCTGTAGCCCAATCAATACCAGCCGCTGTTTCAAACATTGATTTTTTTTGATCCAAATTTCTAATTAGTTTTTTATTCAGATTATATCCCTCTGGCACGGCATACATTGCTCGCCCAATTTTTTTGAGGGTATCAATATCGACCGAGGTCTCACCCCTTCTTGCTTCACCATGGGCAACCTTGAAACCAGACCACCTGCCATCTAATGTATCCGCTTTGTTCGGCTTATAATTTACCCCAGCAGCAAATTCACTAGTTAATCGATCATTTTCTTCACTAACCATGAGGTCACCACCTCCAGGTTCAATTGTTCCTTCTTTTTCGAGCCGCTGAGCATAAATTTCTCTAGTTGTTGGATGGTTTTTAATTTTTTTATACATTTTAGGCTGGGTGAACATTGGTTCGTCGCCTTCATTGTGACCAAAGCGACGATATCCAATGATGTCAAAAACGACATCTACCCCGAATTCTTGCCTAAACTCGGTTGCAATCCTTGCAACATGAACAACAGCCTCTGCATCATCAGCGTTCACGTGAAATATGGGAGCCATAACCATTTTTGCTACATCGGTAGAATAAGGAGACGATCTAGAGTATGCTGGGTCGGTAGTGAATCCGATCTGATTATTGATGATTACATGTATCGTTCCACCTGTCCGATATCCTCGTAATTGTGAAAAATCAAAAACCTCAGCAACGATCCCTTGCCCCGCAAAAGCGGCGTCCCCATGCATTAATACCCCAAGTACTTTCTTCCTTTCAACGTCATCGCGCTGAGCCTGTTTCGCTCTGACACGTCCAACTACCACGGGGTTCACAACCTCCAAATGCGATGGGTTTGCATTCAGAGTTAAATGGACCATTTTCCCATCAAACTCTCTATCCGCTGATGATCCCATGTGGTATTTGACATCCCCCGATCCACCTGCGTCTTCCGGATTAGCGGGATTACCTAAAAATTCCGAGATTATGGCGCGAAAAGGTTTTTCCATAAAATTACACAAGACGTTCAAGCGGCCGCGATGCGCCATCCCGACCACCACTTCTTCGAGGCCTAATTGGCTGCCTCGTTTTAGGATCTGTTCGAGAGCAGGGATGACCGATTCTGTTCCATCGAGACCAAATCGTTTTGTTCCCACATATTTGACTGCGAGGAATTTCTCAAAACATTCGGCCGCCGTAATCCGTTCTAAAATAGTTTTTTTACCCAATACCGTAAAATCTGTATTATTCTTGATTTGCTCTATTCGATTTTGAATCCAAATTTTCTGCGCCGGGTCCTGCATATGCATGTATTCAACCCCAATACTCCCACAGTATGTTTTTTCTAGGATTTCCATAATCTCACGCAGAGTAGCCGTCTCTAGACCCAACGCGTTATCTATAAAAATAGCCCTATCCCAGTCATTTTCGTCAAAGCCATAATGGCTGGGATCCAACTCAGGGTGAGGATTAGGCTCCATCAATTTTAACGGATCTAGATTTGCCTTAAGATGCCCTCTAATGCGGTACGCTCTAATCAGCATTATAGCACGCAGTGAATCCAGCGTGGCCCGGCGAATATCCAGATCCGATTCTACCCTTAAATTCTGGTTTGCATCACTATTTTTTTTACTTAGTTCAACCGCACCTATAACTTTTGAGCTTGCGCTTGCCCAATTTGGTGTTTGTAATGTTTTCAGGTCATCCTCTTGACTACTACGGACATCATTGAAAAATTCCTGCCAACTTTCATCGACGGAACCTGGATTGCTTAGATAGAGATCATAAAGCTCACCAATAAAATGTGCGTTATGTACGTTGAACAAACTAGCTATATCGGGATCATCGCTCATTTTTCAGTTGCTTTCATTTTCACAACAAAATCAGGTAATTATTCAGTTCATTTAACCCAAAATTATTTATCTATCAATAGCTTCCAACATAGTGGACCCTAGGGCTGCAGGCGATTGTGCAACCTTGATCCCAGCTAGCCGCATCGCCTCCATTTTATCGCCGGCTGCCCCTTTACCTCCTGCGATAATAGCTCCAGCATGTCCCATTCTCCGTCCAGGGGGAGCCGTAACTCCCGCTATAAACCCAACCATCGGTTTTTTTACTTTGCTCTTTCTGATGAAATCTGACGCTTCTTCCTCTGCGGACCCACCAATCTCACCAATCATTATTATCGATTCAGTCTGTTTGTCTCTGAGGAACAAGTCCAAACAATCGATGAAATTAGTACCGTTGACTGGATCCCCCCCAATACCAATGCAAGTCGATTGCCCTATGCCTACCGCTGTTGTTTGAGCAACTGCTTCGTATGTAAGGGTTCCCGATCTTGAAACAATTCCAAC
>CALIMD010000339.1 GCA_938028645.1 uncultured Alphaproteobacteria bacterium | reverse complement strand
ATATTTTTTCATAACCTCCACGACTAAATTCAGAGCATCTTCGATTGATAACTTCATGCGGTCTCCTTTGTGACTAATTTATGAAGTGATTAAAAGCAAAATTACATTTTCATTTTAATCCATTTTTTGAGCCGAAAAGATCGAATTATAACCCTCTTTTTCCCAATTTGGAGGTACCGGACACGGCCTGGGATCCAGGTGCGCAATTCGTGCTGGTGACCCACGGATGATTTGTCCTGTTTTAGATGTTGGGGTCGGCTGGGGCATCCAGGCAAACGCGTCAGCTGAACTGTAAACAAATAATGCTACGGGCCGAACGCGCTGGGACAAATTCTCGGCCGAGCTATGAATTGTCCTACAGTTTATCGCTACAACGCTGCCCGCTGGACCAATCATTTTTTCGGCACTATTCTGATCCACAGCCTCCATATCATTTTCATGAATGGTACCGCTCCATTTGCCATTATTGTCGGTATGAAAAAAAAGTGGTCCGTCATGGCTTTTGGGAATCGAAATAAGGGGGCCTTTTATCTCTGTCACATCTTCCAGATATACCCCGAGTGTAACAAGACTGTAGTTAGTGTGGGGCCAGGCAGGAATATCCTGGTGCCACTTTACGATCTCCCCATGACCTGGCCATTTATAATTTAATTTTGAACTATGGAATTTAACATCAGGCCCTACTAAATCGGCCGCTATATCTCCCAGTAACGACTCGGAAGCAAATTCCCAATAAACCGGATCTCGATCGACGAGCGCCTTCAATCTTCGAACATGCGGCGATCTGTGATTATGTTTTGGACCCAGATCAAATGCATCATTCGACTCTTTAACAGCACGGCTCTCCTCCAATAGTCTATCAGAACAAATAGAAAGCCGAGTTATCCATTCTGCAGGGATAATATTTTCCAGAGTAACAAAACCTTTTTCGAAATATTCTTCTCGCTTGCTTTGCATTAAGAGCCTCGGCGGGGTCTGCAATATTTTGGTAGTCTCCATACTATTTTTCTCCGCAGTATGATCCTCTAGCCTGAGACTTAAATTGATTGGATAATAGTTGAACAAATAAGCATAATATAAAAGAATTAACCATCAACTGCGCATTAAAATCACATCGGCAATTTAAATTTCATCAATTACACAATTGTGAAATATGAAGAAAACAGGGTCTGTTTTCTTGCGCAATTGTGCTTTTTGGGTCACCGTAAATTATAAAATTTAGAGAATATACAAATCTTGGCTTTCTATTTTTTAAAAAAGGGTCGAAATGATGCAAAAACTTACTGCCGAACAGAGAACCCAATGGGCTGTAGATGGGTATCTGTGCATCGAGGGTGCACTTAATTCTGAAGAGATCGAATTTTTTTCAAATGAGATAGATAACTTTCGGTCACTCCCTGGATGGGAACCTATTTCAGGTATGCTTCCAAGGGGGCATTATGGTTGGGTAGATAAATGTGCTGACCAGAATACGGAGGCGTTCATGGATAGAAGAGATATTCTTTCATATAACCAGGCCTTTATAGAGCTCATTGATCAAAAAGAGGTTTTTGATCTAATCGTCGATATCATGGGACCTAATATCATTTTCAGCATGTCCCAGGCCATTGTTCGAGCATCTGGTGATGGTTTTCCCGGATATACGCACACGGATGGAGGCGAGGGCCAACGGGAAATCCGGGTAATGGAAACAAGCCGACCGATTGCCGTGAAAGCGATGTATTTACTCTCCGACGTTGAGGGCCCTGATTGCGGTAACTTTACAGTCTTTCCAGGTAGTCACATGAGGCCTATACAGTTCAATCAAGACCCACCCGTTGGCCCCAATACCCCAGGAGCCGTTCAACTAACGGGCAAAGCCGGGGATTGTTATATATTTTCCCATGCGCTATGGCACGGCCCGGCGGCAAATAACTCTGGGAAAGCACGCAAAACCCTACTTTATAATTACTGCCAGATGTTCATGCGGTGTTACGACTTCAAAGATATCCCGGAAGTCGTTGAATACGCATCTCCGAGGCAACGTCGACTTCTTGGAGATTTAGGATATGACTTTAGACCAGGGTCTTATTTTTACGTGCCAGAAGACCAAACCGAAATGATTATGGGAGCCGTTTAATACATTTACTTTGAGAATCAAATTTCTATAAAAATAAGAGTGGTGATCTAGGTGCTGGTATGCTAACTCCTTCTGAAATAGAATAGAGAATTTCGCATGCCTTTATCAGTCGCGGAAAATAGCGAAAAAATAAGTATCGGTAAAAATACAGAAAATTTGTTTTTGCATGTGCGGAAGCAAACTGAAATCCTTTCTAATGGTCTTAATGCAGAGGTTCAATGTGTCCAAGCTACTGCTTACACCAGCCCGACAAAATGGCACTTAGCCCATACAACTTGGTTTTTTGAGACCTTTATTCTCAAACCTGAGTTAAAACACTACAAAGAGTTTAATACCGATTTTAATTTTCTGTTCAACTCCTACTATGAACAAATTGGCGAAAGACATGCAAGGGATATGCGTCGTCTCTTGGCGCGACCTTCAATCGACGAGGTATATGCCTATCGATCGCATATCCGTCCAACATATCGAAATATTTTCTATCCCCCTGATCGTTGGCAAATCTCTGGTTTAAGACTTGCAAAATAATATTTGGATTAGGGAATAATCGAGTTGAAACAGCAAGCCAGTTACAATCGTATTGATAATGATTTTTTAAAAGACGTCATTGAGGGTTTAAGCAAAAATCCAAAGACCCTGAAGCCAAAGTATTTTTACGATAACAAAGGCGCCCAATTATTCACTGAAATATGCACAACGTCCGAATATTATCCTACTCGCACAGAGATCAAGATTCTCAATCAAAATGCAGAAGATATTGCATCCCAAATTGGAGATAATATAGCTCTTATAGAATACGGCTCTGGCGCTTTAGAAAAAATAAAAATCCTCCTAAATGTTCTTAAAGAACCAGTCGGATTAATTCCTGTCGATATTTCTGAAGATCAATTATTTGTATCAGCTAAAAACCTAGAAAATTTATATCCTAATCTTGAAATATTGCCAGTAGTTGCTGATTTTACAAAATCAATTCCAATTCCAGGATTTTCATATCCCCCTAAAAAGTATGTCGCATTTTTTCCCGGTTCAACCATTGGAAATTTTGAACCTGACTTAGCCATCCAATTTCTACAGGGAGTAACCAAAACTATTGGCCTTGATGGCCTTCTCTTAGTGGGATTTGATCTAAAAAAAGATATTGGAACTCTGTTAGCCGCCTATGATGATCAACGAGGGATCACTGCATCCTTCAATAAAAATCTCTTATCTCGAATAAATGACGAGTTGGGCGGTAATTTCAATCTGAATACCTTTGAACATGCAGCACGATATAATGAAAATAAAGGCCGTATTGAAATGCATCTGAAAAGCACAACGGAACAGACCGTATCAATCAATGAAGAGCTATTTGAATTCCTGGAGGGAGAAACCATCCACACAGAGAACTGCTACAAATTTACCGAGGAAAGCTTCACGGCCATGTCTAGTAAAGCAGGTTTATCACCGGTAAAAATATGGACCGATGATCAAAATTTATTTGCCGTCATGTTACTAAAAACAACATCCAATTCTTAAGTCAAATAGATCGGGGCAGTTGTCTTGCCATTTTGCAATTAGCCGGTGAGCCCTAGACAAGCTATTGATTGCTCATAATATACTGAATCACATCTTCGCTCTGGACAACATCCGCGTATCTTCGACCAACATCGCGCAACGTGTCTTGATGTGGTCGTTCGTCGTGATCTCCAGAGCAATCATCCACAAGCATTGTTCTAAAACCAAATTGAAAGGAATCAACAGCAGACGCTCTCACGCATCCACTGGTCACACAACCCGTGACTGCAATTGTATCAACGCGATGTTTAGTGAAAAACGCAGAACACGGGGTCATAAAAAATGCAGACGCGCCAACTTTTTGAAACACGAAATCATAATCAGGATCCGCTATTCTTGGATCCAGCTCAACTGCCTCAGATCCCTCAAAAAGCGTTTCTTTTATAACACCAACCTTCCAATATGGCATAGAATCAACGTTTGGGTAGGCAACAAAACAACTAGCGACCGGAATATTCTTCTCCCTAGCTATTTTCAATAGGATCGCTGTTTTC
The DNA here is from genome assembly GCA_938028645.1 of uncultured Alphaproteobacteria bacterium. GTDB lineage: Bacteria > Pseudomonadota > Alphaproteobacteria > Thalassobaculales > Thalassobaculaceae > UBA7326. The sequence continues at coordinate 5,746 of CALIMD010000339.1, read as the reverse complement.
TCGACGGAGCGGTCTATTCGATCACTGCCTCCCATTGTAAACCTCGGGTCAGTGAAGCTTTTTTGAAAGTCAACTACAAGAATACCTAACTTTTCTCCAAACCCTACATCATCCGCCCCATAAGACTTTTCTGAATAAACGTCACTCATTTTTTCTCAATCCATATAAATATTAATAAATAACTAAAAACCAAATTTAAGACTAACTGTGTTCGGACAAAAATTCTATTTTAAAAAGTTTTAGGATAAGCATTATTTACCTCACACTATTAAAACTCTAAACTGAATCTACTTTTAGAATAGAACCTTTTTAAACCTTGTGTGTTTTTTAGGCTCAGGATTGCGAATTTACATGGTTGAATTGCAAGGACTTCTCGCGGTTATTAGAAAACGAGGCTTGTTGGATGACAAGACATTTATAGACAACCTTCAATTACAGGATAGCGATCGTCCGGATCTTGCGTTAATTGATTCTGGTTTTGTGGAAGAGTCGGATATGTTTGAAGTTCTAGCTGAATATCTTGATTTGCCAATTGCCAATACTGAGCAGTTCCCGAATTCGCCTTTAAAAGCGGGTGGAGCCAACATTTCTTTTCTTCGCCAAAAGCGCATGCTTCCCATCCTAGAGGATGACAATTCTATAACGTTCGCGTTATCAGACCCACCAGACAAGATGTCACTTCAGTCTATCAAGCTGCTCGTCAACAAAGATATAAATATACAATTAGCCAAAGCCGGCGACCTTGACCGGGCATTCGATCGACTTTATGACCGAGAAAAGGCCAAGAAACCTCCAGCATTGAAGAATCATGTAAAAGACGAAGTCTCTATCGAGAACGATTCTCCTGCGGTAAAACTATTCAACCAGCTGGTCAATACTGCTATTTCAAACGAAGCGTCCGATTTACATATTGAGTGTTCATTCTCAGGCTTGAAACTACGCTATCGGGTGGACGGCAAATTGCTAGAACTTGGAAATTCGCCTCCCGAATATTTAAAAGAAATGCTTATAAGCCGTATTAAAGTTTTAGCAAATTTAAATATTGCAGAAAAACGACTGCCACAAGACGGGCGAATAACTGTTAACGTTTCAGGAAGATCCATTGATGTGCGGGTTTCAACGATACCTATAATAAACGGCGAAAGCATTGTCCTGCGTTTTCTTGACTCCGAAAAAGGCCCTAATGACCTAACAACACTTGGCTTCAGCAATCACACACTCTCGACATTGCGACGGCTCCTTAAAGCACCGCATGGTATGATATTGACTACAGGGCCAACTGGGAGTGGTAAAACGACAACTCTTTATGCCGCTCTTCAAGAACTTAATCTGGTTGAACGTAAAATTATTACGCTCGAAGACCCAATTGAATATCGAGTGGAAAACATCAACCAAATTCAAATCAATCCAAAGGTGGGGCTCAATTTTGCATCACTATTGAGGTCCGTGTTGAGACAGGATCCCGACATTATTATGGTGGGAGAAATTAGAGATGAAGAAACCGCGCGACTTGCAACTCAATCGGCCCTAACGGGTCACTTGGTTCTCTCATCGCTGCATACAAATAATGCATTTGGGGCACTAAACCGTCTACTGGATATGGGCCTCGAGCCTTTTCTAATTAATGCAGCCGTTAAGGTAATTATTAGTCAAAGATTAATCAGAAGACTTTGTCCAAAATGTAAAAAAAGTGGGTCAGTCACACCCGCAGAACAAAAAGAATTTGGACTCAAAATTGGAATGAGCATCAGTCGTCCTAATGGTTGCATGTCTTGCTATCAAACAGGTTATAAAGGCCGGTTAGTTCTTACGGAATTATTAGAATTGAACGATAATATTCGTGCCCATGTAAATAATTCAAGAAAGGTTAGCTCTATGGATTGTAGCCTTCTACCAGAACAAACGTTGGCAAATGCCGCTCGGACTCATATCGAGTCTGGTGAAACAAGTATTGAAGAATTTGTAAGCATTATGGGATCACTTGATTGAGCCGCTTTTTAAAACTCCAGGTTAATCTATTCGATAGACCACGAAAACAATTGCCATTATTTTTAGAACAAATAGCAACACTTCTAGCAGCTGGGCTACCAATCGATATAGCGCTTCGATCGGTCGGCCGCGATAGCAATTCCAGTTATTTTCCAACCATGGCTATTGCAACTGCGGCTAGATTAGAAAAGGGCGAGCTACTATCCGACATTCTCGAGGAAGAAGATAAAACATTTAACGCATTTGACATAGCAATCATTCGAACATCAGAGACAAGCGGTGACCTTGTCGAGGGCTTCTCACAACTGTTTAAATACCACAAGAAACGCGATGCTTTACGGCAGAAGTTAAGAACAACGTTCACCTACCCAGCTATACTTGCCGCAGCATCCATTATTACCATAATAATTTTACTAACAGTAGTGATACCTCAGTTTGAACCTATACTAGTTCAACAAAAGAATGCGCCCCCATTAATAACTCTGATGATGCTCTCTTCTTCCCACTTCCTCATGGAATATGGTTGGATCGCTATTACAGTGGCCATGTTTTTGATTTTATATTTTCAAACTCCGCCTGGGAGAAAACAGTTTCACAGTTGGATAATTAGAGCACCGCGCGTCGGCTTTATTGCAGAGAGCATAGCAGTAGAACAATGGTCGAGAGGGGTGGCCCTATTACTTGATCGGGGCATCCCATTGCCGAAAGCATTAGAGCTGGGGGCTACACTTTATGTCAATGAAGAAATGCGTACAGTTGGCCAAAGGATTGCCAAGCAGACTATGGAGGGACGACAACTAACAAACTCGATGACAGAAGCCGGTCACTTCCCCGATTCAATTATTCAGTTGGCCCGAATAGGTGAAGAGACAGGAAATCTCGGAACCATGTTCGAAAAGTCGGCCGACTATCTTGCCACTGAGATTCAATCAAAATTAGAAGCAACCATCTCGATACTTGAACCTTTGATAATAATAGTTTTAGGTGGAATAGTCGCTTTGGTTGTTATCGCATTAATGACAACAACTATGAGCCTTAACTTGATGGTTATATGACAATGGTTTTACGACGGCTTTTTATCCGTGGGAAGAAAACACCTGAGGTATCAGATGACGCCGGCTTCACACTTCTAGAACTACTCGTAGTTCTTGTGATTATCGGCCTTATCAGCGGGCTAGTCGGTCCGCAAGTGATGAAGTTACTTGGAAAAGCAAAAAGTGATGTGGCCAAGGTGCAGATGGATAATATTACGAGTAGCTTAAATCTATTTAATCTTGATATTGGAAGGTATCCAACTAACAACGAGGGGCTATCTGCCCTAATAAAAAAACCTAGCGATATGCCACAATGGTCAGGACCCTATTTAACCAATGACGTGATACCCAACGATCCATGGAATAGGCCTTATATGTATACACAACCTGGGACAAACGGAAAGCCGTATCAATTAAAAAGTCTAGGGGCCGACGGCGCAATTGGCGGTCAAGCTGAAGATGCTGATATCACTAAACCATGAAATCTAACGATGGCTTTACCCTCTTAGAAAGTCTTGTGAGTCTTACAATCATATCCAGCTTATTATTGTTACTTCTACAGAGCTTAAATATAAGTATTTTCCAATTAAAAAAAACTGATACGACAGTTTTAGCTGCGAGCCTCAGTCGATCATTACTTAACGAAATAGGTGTTGTACACCCATTACAACCCGGCGAAATAAGCGGTCGTATTGGAAACATTGCAAATTGGAGTGCAACTATCTCCAATCAGCCACTTTTTTTTGATGACAGAGCTCCAGAAAAAACGGGGGTAATAATCTACGATGTGGTCCTCGAAATTACAATTCAAAACAGTCAATACAAGTTTCATACTGTTAAAAATACCGTTAACGGCAACCTACAATGAAAGACAACCTTCAAGACGGGTTTACTTTACTAGAATTACTAATCTCGCTCAGTATCCTGTCATTACTTTCTATTTTAGTAATAAATGGAATTAATACAGGGGTAGTCGGCTCCCATAAAATCTCAAAAAAATTGGAGAGCATCGAGACACTCTGGAGTTTGGATCGCATGTTTAGAGAGGAACTTGGTGCATTGATCCCTATACGAATCTCTGATGACGATGGCTCAAAGGTTTATTTTTCCGGAGACAAAGATGGGATCACATTTTTGGCACCAGGTGAAACTGGACCTCAAAGATATGCTATCCTATCAGATAAAGAGAATATCATCAGCTTTTCACAGGGCGTGTTGCGGAAAACTCTTAACAACTACAAAATAGGCCCCCATCATTTTAGTTTTTTTGGGACACTTTCCGGGGAACACAAGGCGCGCTGGCATCAAAAATGGAAAGACCAAACAAATACGCCTAAATTAATTAGGCTTACTATTAATAACACTTTTCCTATCACAGTTAAGCCACCAAGGTACATTGAAGCAAGATGAGCTCTCACAAAGATGCAGGTATCGCAATGCTGCTGACACTGTTTGCTCTTGCGGTAATTTCTACACTAGCGCTGGTCATTATAGGAAAGGGCCACAATGCGCTTGAACAAAATAGAATGATGATAAAAAGGGCACAAAGCCTGGCAATTACCGAAGGAGCAATACAAGCAGTTTACCCTTTGCTACTTGATGAAAATCGAGACCACATACTTCAAGTTAACGGAAGCAGGATTCGACACAACATTGGAGGCACAAATATATCTGTTGGGATTTATGATGCCTGTGGCAAATGGGACCTCAACAGCGGCCACATCGATATACTTAATGCATTGCTTATGAAATTACTTCCCGCGGGATCAAAGACATTTGTACGAGAACTGTTAAAAGTTAGAGAAACAAATGCCGGGTTCCAGCACGTCAACCAGATATTAGCTTTACCCAGCTCAAGGGATCTGGATTTATCACAGTTTATTAAAGAAATCACGATCCACTGCCGAAGGTCGCAAGTAGACCCGTCAAACAGTTCTGGTGTAATGAGGGAGGTATTGGGCGATCTTCCACGTTTTTTAAGCAGACCCGGACCGGGACATGTTTTTGAGATCAGGGCAACAAACAACTTGGGGCCAGGATCAAGAATTAGTGTTGAAACCTTCCTAAATATTACCAACGATCCACTCGAACCTATAAAAACCCTCAGCTGGCAGTCTAACTACTAGACTGGATTTTTACCGTAAAAGTGGGCTATACCTTGGAATACAATTACAAATAAAGATTGTTGGTGATAGTGCAAAAATTGAAAGATTTTATGACCTCTTGGTCAAAGGGTATTGCAAAAGGTATTCCCTATCAATTGAAATCACTGACCGGAAGCGGGCTATACTATACCGCCATCGAGCTCAAAGAGAACGATTTTCTATTATCTCAATTTCATGAAGGTAACTTCATTAAATCGAGTCGAGTTGCACGGAACGAAGCAATTAAAGCACTGGTATATTACCAAGGCGAGCAGGTAATCGTTATTCCAAACGAACATAGTATAACGTTTAATTTGTCGCTGCCTAAAACTGCCCTACAATCGTTAGAGCAACTAATAGAATCAGAGATTCAAAGACAGACCCCATTCGATGCTTCAGAAGTAAATCTAAGCTATGAAATTCTGTCCATAGATAAAGGTGAAATATCGATCGCGGCACAAGTTGTTCCAAAATTAAAATTAAACGAGCTTTTAGATAAAGCTAAAACGTTTGGCCTAAAACCAACAATAGCAATTGGCGATAGAGCAAGAATGTCTGAGGCAGAAAATCTAAATTTTC
>CALIMD010000338.1 GCA_938028645.1 uncultured Alphaproteobacteria bacterium | reverse complement strand
CTCCATATCGTATGGTTGCAGGATAACGCAGCCCTTTTGAGCCCAATAGTTTTGTAATATTAGTATTAATGACTGAAAATCCTTGCGGATAACTTGTTCATTAACTTCAGACATAAAATACTACCATTCGTTATTTATGAGTATTCGGCAAAATAAGTCGCTATAACCAATGAATCAAGCTGAGTACTCGTATTTTTTAAAGTTATAATTCTACTGTTCCTGCAGCAGCTCTATTTCAAATGGCTAATTCAAGAATTTCTATTACTTGCTCGGGAGTGTTGATTTTCCTTGGATTAGAAAAAGTCCAATCGTCTAGCATGCAGTTTTCTGCTAATTGTTGGAACTGTTCTCTTGTTACACCCACCGTTGTTAGGTTTCGTGGCATACCCAACCCATCTATGAGGTTATGAAGGATTTCAGAGGCGGGAATATTTGGCTTACCAAGAGCTTCTGAGAGGTTAGCCTGTCTTTCGCTATTGATAGTTTTATTCCATTCTAATACTGATGGTAGCATTACGCAGGATGTATGTCCGTGAGGTACCCCCGCAGTACCTCCCAAAATATGCCCTATGGCATGGCTCGCCCCCAAGCGGCACCCTGATATAATACCGGTCATCGATAACCACGCACCCATTAAACATTTCTGGCGGGCTTCAAAGTCATCAGGGTTTACCTTAACTCTTTTTAACCCCTCACCCAATAATCGAAGTGCGTGGAGCGCAGCGCCATCCCAATAGTCGTTTGAATCTAGTGATAAATAAGTTTCTACGGCATGGTCTACCGCTCGAATACCGGTTGATAAAAATAACCATTCCGGTGTATGCCTAGTAACTTCGCCATCAAGGATTACTGAAATATGCATTATGCCACGATGGACATAGGATTGTTTGAGTTTTAATCTTGGCTCGGTGACCCCAGCTCTAGCGTTAAATTCTCCTCCAGACAAAGTAGTTGGAACGGCTATCTGTCGAACTGTTGGAGCGCTATATTCAGGAAAGTGTCTTTTGCCTGTCCCATCTACTGTAGTACGATATGGCTCGAGGCCATTAATATCTGTGATCCCTTGTTCAAGACAAATTGTTACGGCTTTTCCTCCATCTGTCACAGAGCCACCACCAAAAGTAACTAATAAATCTGCCTTAGCTTTCCGGGCAGCATTCGCGCATTCAATAACTGCATCACGTGGTGAATGAGCAGGCATATTGTCGTGTAGGCCGCAAAACCGAGGTCCTAGAGCGGATATAATTTTCGTTACCTCATCGGTTTCTCTATTAAGCGTTCCTCCAACTAGAAGGAAAACCCTTTTGGCTCCGATACGCTCTGCTTCTTTTGCGATAGCTACCGCAGTGGGTTCACCAAAAATTACACGTTCCATGATCCCAAAATTAATCGTTCCATTTTTCATTTTTTGGATCCTCAGATTAAATTATTTTTTACTATTTTCCGATTGGTCTTGAGGTGGATGAATGCTGGTAGTATCAGCTTTAGTTTCTGATACGGGAAGTTCTCCGGGTTTTGGTAATGTCTCTTGACCTATATCTAAAGCTTCCGGGCAAGCGTATTGGGCAAACCAGGTCGCCAAAAGGAAAGATGCAAAACCCATTGCAAGGATCCCTTTTAACATGTCTGGTGACCAGGAAACCCAAAGCAAAAGTGGGGTAACTAATGCCACCAATCCACACATCGCCATCCCTATTTCGGCTCGCTCCCGAGTTAAAATACGTCGAAGTATAGCCTTGATAAATGCAATTACATCGCCCATTTTCTGCACTTTTCCCAAATAGTTCCCATGAGAATCTCGGTTATTTCCTATCAATCAAATCGCACACGTTCAAGTCGAATAAAATTCATATTTAAGTATTATTTTAATCTTTATTTTAGATAGTAAATTTTCATAACGCATAGTACTTCCGGATATAGTTTTTATACAATGTTCTTGTGCCGCATAATATATTATCTCAAGATGATCAAATGCGTTAATGCCGCGAACGTTTTACGTTAAATACTAACCAATAACGGATGAAAATTGAATGGCCAATCGATATCAAAGCAACGACCTCATACTTTATATTGGAGCCCTCTTTGTGGCTGCTGGAATGGATGCGGATAAATCGGCGATTGTTGCCCCACTGCTTGTAGAAGCAGATTTAATGGGACACACCACTCATGGAATAGCGCAAGCCCCCGCTTATTTGTCTGGCTTGGAGAACGGTTTGATGAAGGGTACTGGCGATCCTTTAGTTGTTGCAGACAGAGGTGCTACGATAACTTGGGATGGTCAAAGAATTTCCGGTGTTTGGCTTACAGCCAAGGCTATCGATCTTGCAATAGAGCGCTCAAAAAAATATGGCACGGCAACAATAGCTATAAGACGGAGTGGTCATATTGCCTGCCTAGCCGCATTTCTCTCTAGGGCTACTGAAAAGGGCTGCATGATAGAGCTCGCATCCTCGGATCCATCGATTGTTAGTGTCGCTCCCTATGGCGGCACAAAACCTGCCTTTACACCCAATCCGATAGCAGTAGGAATTCCAACGAGCGATAACCCTATCCTTATTGATATAAGCGCATCTATTACTACCAATGGTCTGACAGGACGCTTATTCTCCGAAGGAAAAAAACTTCCTGGAGATTGGGTCCAGGATAAATTTGGACAACCAAGCGATGATCCAGCCGTTTTGTTTACCGATCCACCTGGAACGATTTTGCCAATCGGCGGGAAAGAATATGGTCATAAAGGTTTTGGCTTGGCATTAATGATTGAGGCTTTAACCCAGGGACTATCAGGGCTGGGGCGGGCAGATCCTCCAGAAGGTTGGGGGGCGGCCGTTTATCTGAAAGTCACAGACCCTGGGGCGTTTGGAGGGACGGAAGAATTTATAAGGCAAACCTCTTGGTTGGCTAAAAGTTGTCGAGGTAATCCTCCAGCAGATGGAGTAGAAAGTGTAAGGCTTCCCGGTGATAATGCATTTGCAAATAAGGCAGAAGCTCTAAAAAATGGATTAGAATTGTACCCTGGTTTGCTTGATGGATTAAAGGATTTTTCCGATAAGTTTAATATCTCCGAACCAAGACCAATTTGATGTACTGCATAGTTTTTGCAACATCGATTATGTGGTTTAAAAGAAATCTCCCTTCCTAAAAGCGAGTTTTTCGTCTTGCAACGGCTTCTCTATGAGCAATATAAGTTGAGCTTGCGATAATTATGGCTGACCCAATCCAGGTCCATATTTCTGGCACCTCTGAAAAAATTAAATAACCGATCAGGGCAGCCCAGAACAACTGCAAGAATTTAATGGGTTGAAGCGCAGATAACTCCGCAATTTTAACTCCTTTAATCATGCAAAGGTGTCCCAATGTGGCTAATCCTGCTGTTAAAAACATCCACGCCCATTCTTCCCATGTAGGCCACTGCCATACATACAAAGCAGGACCCATGATCGTCAAAGTTACAAAAACTGAAAGATAGGCTACCAGAGCGGATGGGCTCTCTTGACGGGTCAGCACTTTTGAAAGTAAATCGGATATTGCAAAAACTGGTGCGGCGATTAGCATTAGAAGTGCCCCTAACTCAATTTCTGTAAAACCGGGACGTAAAATTATCACGGCACCCAATAGCCCAATAAAGACAGCTAAAATTCTTCTTGTCCGGACGACCTCACCAAGGAAAACAGCTGCACCAATCGTAGCGAAGACAGGTCCAGTGAAACCAATAGCTGTTACATCAGCTATCGGAATTCGACTCATCGCGTAGAACCAACACATCACGCCAATAGAGTGAAGTAGTCCGCGTATTAAATGTAAAGAAAAGCGCGCTTTTTTAACATCAATGATGCTTAATTGAAGAAAAAATGGGAGCATGAAAATTAAACCTAATCCATAGCGCAGAAAGGCCACTTGAACCGGATTTAGAGAGGTCCCAACGTGCCGAACAATTCCCATAAAAGATGCAAAAATGAGCCCCGCCAGGCCCATCCAAATTATTCCTTGAACATTATAGGGTAATTTAGCCATTTTTATTCGAGCGTTTTCGAAAATTAGCATATTATAAAATCCAGCTAGAAAAAGTTTACACCTAATAAATCTAAAACCTCTATGGGACGCAAAAATGTTAAAAGGCAATGATAACTTTAAACACCCACAATACCTAGTAACGGCAGAGTGGTTGTTTGATAATTTGCAAGACACTAACCTTAGAATATATGACTGCACTGCCCATCTTTTACCTCACCCGACAAAGACATACACAGTCGGGAGTGGTCGAGATGACTACAATAAAGCGCATATACCGGGAGCAGATTTTCTGGATTTACAAGAAGAACTCTCCGATAAAAATAGTGAATTACGTTTTACCTTTCCTCGTGGAGAAGATTTTGCCGCATCCGTTAGTAAGAAGGGATTAGGGGATACTAATACAGTAATTTTGTATAGCACGACCTCTCCGCAATGGGCGACCAGAATTTGGTGGATGCTAAAAACCTTTGGTTTTGACAATGCCAAGGTGTTGGATGGAGGCCTCATACATTGGCAGCAAAAAGGGTACCCAGTATCCACAAAACCCGCTCAATATCTACCGACTACTTTCACGGCCAATTTACAACCCGGCCTCATAGCGAATAAAGATGAGGTGCAAAAAGCTATTGATGATCATTCTGTTTGTACAATCAACGCTCTGTCAAAAGCGCAACACACGGCTGCTGGTGGAACAATATATGGGCGTCCAGGTCGGATCTCCAAAAGTGAAAATGTACCCACATCTAATCTTATAAATCCGGATACCAACATGTTTTTATCGCCAGATGAAATCGCTCAGATGTTCCAAGACGTAGGAGTGGACAAGGCGGAACGGATATTGACTTATTGCGGCGGTGGTATAGCGGCTAGCGCTACTGCAATGCTCCTTTTTATGTTGGGTTATGAGAACGTGGCCCTCTACGACAACTCCATGTCTGAGTGGGCTAATGATGAGAGCTTACCTATGGAAACGGGATAGTATATTAAAGAAAATAGTTTCTCTAATATACTACTTGTTATACGCGTGGAATTCGTCACTCAGCGGCGGAGCGGTGTTCCCCTACTGCGGCTCGTCCCGCTGATTCTCCAGCTATTTTTCCAAACACTGCTCCATTAATTAACCCGCTACCACCAGGATAATTAAAGTAGAAGATCCCACCAACCATCTCACCGGCAGCGAATAAACCTTCAATAGGTTGATAATCCGTATTCTGAACCTGCGCATTACCATCAATGCGAACACCACCAAACGTGAACGTTATACCACATGTGATCTGGTATGCTTCAAAAGGACCTTCGTCTAAGGTATTTGCCCAGTTGGACTTTGGAATATCAAGCCCGTTTGTGCCTCGTCCATCCTTTATATTTGGGTTAAAGGGCTTGTCTTGTTGGACTGCCGCGTTCCATTGCTTTATTTCGTCTACCAAGGCGACTGCATCAACACCTTCTAACTTACTTGCTAAATCCTCTATTGTATTACCAGTAACTTTTGTTACCTGTTTGATACGATATTCATCTCTCAAAAGATGGGTAACTTTCTGGTCAAAGATTTGCCAGGCAAATTGGTTGGGTTGATTAAGAATAACACGACCATATTTCGCATACGTATAATTACGAAAATCGGCCCCTTCATCCACAAAACGCCTTCCTGTAGCATTGACCATTATTCCAAAGGGATAACTGTGCTTCTGGAAAGCATCACCAACAGATAGGTCGCCAAATTCAGGTGCATTTCGCTCCCATCCTACCGCGTGGCATCCGGACCAGTTTCCTTTGGTGCTTGCGCCAATATCTGTCGCCATTCGAATACCATCCCCGACATTGTAGGGGGTGCCCCGGACTTTAGCCAAATCCCAGCCGGGCCCAAGATATCGCGTTCGCCATTCAGTATTGGCTTGGAAACCGCCAGAGGCTAATACTACTGACTTGGCGCCTATATCCTCGATTTTGCCTTTGTGCCGGACCTTTACTCCCGTTACTTGATTTCCATCAGTAATAAGGTCTAAAGCTCTAGCTTCGAATAAAATCTCTATCCCGCGTTTTTTTGCTGATTCCCAGAGTGCTTCACAAAGCCCGGGTCCCCCGCCGTATGCCTCTACGGTAAGTCCTCCCCAAAAAACAAACCGTCCGTCTACCTTAAATGCTTGACGCCCCCAAATAGGCGCGAACCGTATGCCTTTTTTACGCATCCATTTAAGCGTATTGAAACTATTTTTTACTAGGATTTCGACAAGTTCGGGATCAGTTCTGTACTCTGTGACACGAAACATATCATCGAAAAACTGATCCTCCGTATAGGTTCCAAAGTCTGTTATGTCGCACTCGGCGTCTGTGAGGTCGGGCATTAGTTCTCTAAGGTCGTCAACGCCATTGTAAACGGTGCGAATAGCACCTGCAGTATAACGAGTGTTTCCTCCGCCGAGTTCTTCCGTTGCCGCTTCTAAAACAAGGACTTTCGCACCTACTTCTTCTGCTGCTAAAGCAGAACACATGGCTGCGTTTCCAGCACCTATCACAACAACGTCGTAATCCATTTTTCCCCCCTCTGGGTTTTGCGTAAACTCTCTAAATAAATACCGTAATATTACCATTAGTGAAATATATGAAGTCGATTCATTACAGTTCTGTGATTTTGAATTCCTCCTGTGAATAATCTAGAGCCTTAAGCATCAATCCACGATCGGATAAAGATATGCTTTATGATATTTCCGCTAGACCTTTCGGCTTTATAGAAGCAGCATTAAAGCGTTAACTCAAATCACAAAACAATCTGAGGAAGCGTGCCAATGAAAATTGACGATCTTACCCTAACATTATTCAAGTGGAATGATATTCCTGTAACCAAATATGCTGCTGGTTCAAGCAATCTGACAGGCGAGACTGCGCTTGGCCTTTTAAAAATTCGAACTGACGATGGTATTGATGGATATGCTTTTCTTGGATCTGCAACTTATAGCGCAGAAGTGGATTGCAAAGGATTAATGCAGTTCCTAAAACCCCTAGTTATGGGGGAAGATCCGCTGGATCGCGAAAAAATATACCAGAATATGTGGAAACAAAACCGTAAAGTAACACTGCGATCAATTGGGGCTATCGATGTTGCGTTGCACGATATAGCTGCAAAGGCTGCTGGAGTGCCGTTGTACAAGTTGTTGGGCGGTTTTAGAACTCAAATTCCAGCCTATGCGTCCTCTGCCATCTTGTCTGAGCCAGAAGAGTATGCGGAAGAGGCACTGCAATATAAAAAAGATGGGTGGGCTGCCTATAAAATACACCCGCCAACAATTTGGCGAAAGGACATAGAGGTTTGCAAGCAGGTTCGTAAATCGGTTGGTCAAGATTTTGATATTATGCTAGATTCTACGTGGGCTTATACCTATGATCATGCTATAAAAGTCGGCCGAGCGATAGAAGAACTGGGCTTCTTTTGGTATGAAGACCCATTAGCTGATGACGATCTCATGGGGTGCATAAAACTTCGGGAAAAGCTTTCTATTCCGCTGATGGCGACTGAATACTCACCAGGTGGGTTTACCAATTACGCACCTTGGATCATCAACAAAGCTACAGACTATCTTAGAGGAGACGTTGCCGTTAAAGGCGGTATCACAGCATTGATGAAAACGGCTCACTTAGCGGAAGCATTTGGTATGAACTATGAAATTCATCATGGTGGTAATTCGTTAAATAATTGGGCAAACCTTCATGTTATTTTAGCAATTAAAAACACTACTTTTTTTGAAGTCCTCTTACCTTCCGGTGCTCAAAAATATGGAATAGTAGATGACCTCAATCCAGACTCAAATGGCATGATAACAGCCCCTGATGTGCCGGGCTTAGGAGCCAATATTGATTTTGACTTGATTAAATCAAAGTCATTTGAAACGCTTCAATAAATTTCAGAGTGAGCACTCTGAAATATGTTTATTGAATTCAATACTTAATTATCAATGGAGATAAAAATGGACACCAAAGATTTATTTGACCAAGGACTTGAGACAAGAAAAACTGTTTTGGGTGAAGATTATGTAAAAAATTCTATAAATAATGCCGACGAATTTGGCATGAAATTACAAGAATTTATAACCACCCATGCATGGGGCGCAATTTGGGGCAGAGAAGGATTACCTCTCAAAACGCGCAGTATGATTAATATTGCCATGCTAGCTGCATTAGGCCGCCCCCATGAATTCAGACTGCATCTTGAGGGAGCTATCAATAATGGAGTTTCAAAAGATGAAATTGCTGAAATTCTTATTCAGGTTGGAGGTTACGCTGGATTTCCATGTGCCGTTGATGGTTTCCGTCAAGCACGTGAGGTGTTCAAAGAAAAGGGTATTTAATTAATTTTCTTTTTTTAAAATCTTACAAGCTGGTTACTAGCTCCAACATCGTTTTTTGATTGGCTTGTTTTATTGACGACGGGGATGTTGCTGTTAAACTCGTTTGTATGCAAATGAATATAGTAAGCAACGTGTATGTATGTCCGTCCTAAAAACTTTGATGAAGCAATAGCGTTAATGTCACAAGATACCTGGAGAATACTAGCAGGTGGAACTGATATTTATCCTTCTATAGGGGAGCGACATATCAACGCTTCTTTCATAGATTTGGCTGATATATGTAATCTAAAAGGAATAACCGAACATGATTCTTTTTGGAAAATAGGTGCACTTACAACTTGGACTGAATTGATAAAAACCAAGCTTCCTCCTAGCTTTAATGCTCTAAAACAAGCAGCTATTGAAATTGGGTCAATTCAAATACAAAACAGGGCGACAATTGTCGGTAATATTTGTAATGCAAGCCCGGCGGCTGACGGAGTGCCAGCATTAATGATCCTGAATGCAAGTGTCGAACTTGCTTCAGTAAATGGCATACGAGACGTGGCACTAAAGGATTTTATAATAGGAAATCGTGAAACTGTCCTAAAACAGGACGAAATTGTTTCTTCCATAAAGGTTCCTAAAACTGATCTGGAATCTTTTTCAGTGTTTAGAAAGCTAGGGATAAGAAAATACTTGGTAATATCCATGACTATGATTGCCCTGAGAATGAGTATCGGTAGAAATGGAACCATTAAAAGGACCGCTTTAGCTGTTGGGGCCTGCTCTGCGGTGGCTAAGCGTTTATTTGAATTGGAAAAACTAATTACAGGTAAAACTATTAGAGAAGCCATAAAATTGATAGATGAAGTTCATCTCGATATTTTAACGCCCATCACCGACTTGAGGGCACCGGCAGCATATAGGAAAACAGCTAGTAAAATTCTTATCCAGCGGTCGATCGCTTCATTCGAAAATATAGATGAGGCTGAATGATTACCTTCAACTTAAATGGTAGAAAGGTAGAAGTAGATTGCGAGCCTATGGATCGCTTAAGCGATGTGCTAAGAAATAAGCTCGGATTAAAGGGAACCAAAGTGGGCTGTAACTCTGGTGATTGCGGCTCTTGTTCTATTATTTTTGATGAGGATTTATGTTGTTCGTGCCTTCTCCCAATGGGACAAATTGATGGTGGCAATATCACAACAATAGAGGGGTTAGGAGATGGTCAGGCACTCTCAGATATGCAACAAGCATTTTTGGATTATGGGGCCAGTCAATGTGGAATTTGTATGCCGGGAATGCTTATCAGTGCAGATTGGTTGCAAAAGCATATGGAAAACCCGAAACCCAAAGATATAGAGGATGTTTTGGGAGGCGTACTCTGTCGCTGCACAGGATACAAAAAAATATTAGAAAGTGTGATGGCGGTTACCAGCGGTGAATACAAAAGAACAAAGAAAATTACTTGTTCTAACACAGCAGTCGGATCAAGGATCAATCGTCTTGATGGAGCCCCAAAAGTTACTGGAGAAGAAGTTTTTGGTGCCGATAAATTCCCCGAAGAAACATTAGTTATCCATATTTTAAGATCCCCATTTGATTCAGCTAAATTTACAATTGGCAATATTCCCCAATTTCTGGGGGATAATCCTGGTATTATTGATATTTTAACAGCTGATGACGTGCCTGGAAAAAATCATTTTGGTGTTATCCCGGGTTTTTCAGATCAACCCATTTTTGCTCAAAATATCACAAGATTTGCCGGCGAAGCTGTTGCTGCGGTCGTTGGAGAACCAAAAGCTTTAAGGAAGTTTGAACCAGACAGTTTCCCAATTAAATGGGAGCGTGAGTCTGCTGTATTAAAACCGGCTGAAGCAACTGTTCGTGGTGCTCCAGTTTTACATTCGGAAAGACCCAATAACATACTGACAGGGGGCTATGTTGCGAGGGGCGATGCTGAAGGAGCA
>CALIMD010000337.1 GCA_938028645.1 uncultured Alphaproteobacteria bacterium | reverse complement strand
ATCAGAGTTTTAGATATCGCATGTTTTATAGCAGCACCACACGCAGCTTCCATCATGGGAGAGTTTGGTGCCGATGTAATTAAGGTAGAACACCCCAACGGTGGTGATCCTTGGCGACGTTATGGGACTCAAACTGAGCTTCCAGATCAATCGCTAGCCTGGCTAAATGAAGCAAGAAACAAAAAATCAATAACACTGAATTTGAGCAAGCCCAAAGGGGCAGAGCTCTTCAAGGAAATGATAAAGAAAACTGACGTAGTTTGTGAAAATTTTAGGCCAGGTACTTTGGAAAAATGGGGCCTTGGTTGGGAGGTTTTAAGCAAGATAAATCCAGGTTTAATCCTGTTAAGGGTATCAGGCTATGGACAAACAGGGCCTTATAAAAATAGGCCAGGGTTCGCGAGAATAGCCCATGCTTATGGTGGCCTAACTTATCTATCGGGGATGCCCGGGGACATTCCTGTTACTCCTGGATCAACCTCCCTGGGCGATTACATGACAGGTATGAATGGTTGCATAGGAATAATGATGGCCCTCAGGTACCGCGAAATGACGGGTTTGGGACAAGTTGTGGACTGTGCATTATATGAGAGTGTATTTAGAGCGTTAGACGAGATAGCGCCTAGATATGCGAGAGATGGTTTTGTGCGTGAACCGGAGGGCACTGGAACATTGAATGCTTGTCCTCATGGACATTTCCCTTCGGTGGATGGAAAATTTTTAGCTATCGCTTGCACAACTGATAAAATGTTCGAGAGATTAGGTAATGCTATGCAACGGCCTGATCTAGTGCAAAAGTATGGAAATCAAAAAGATCGTTTAAAAGATAGAGAAACAGTGCTCGCTGAAGTTGAAAAATGGACACGGTCGATGCCTAGGGATGATGTTATCGATATATGCACCGAGAATGGAGTTCCAGCTGGTGCTGTGAATTCTATAGCAGATATTTTTGCAGATGCGCATTTCTCGGCGCGTAAAACAATGAAAAACGTAAATGTCGAAAAGGTGGGCGAAGTCACCGTTCCTAATGTTTTTCCTACTTTATCGGTTAGCCCCGGAGAAGTAAAAACACTTGGCCCCAGCCTTGGACAAAATAATTCGATTTTCTATGAAAAAGAGATGGGACTATCGGAGAACGAAATTCACGAACTTAAAGTAGATGGTGTAATATGAGAGTACATGCAAATAGATCTTACTTATTCGCTCCAGGAAATCATGAGCGACGGGTTGAGAAGGCCCTTGGTTTAGGCGCTGACGTTGTGATTTTAGATTTAGAAGATGCCGTTGCAATATCTGAAAAGAAAAGCACACGAGAATTAATAAATAAAACACTAGAGCAGCCTCGTAACTGTGCGGTTTTTGTTAGAGTGAACGCTTATGATACAGAATTTTGTTATGGAGATATTTGTTCCATTGTATCGGAAAACTTGGATGGTATTGTTCTACCAAAACTAGAGAGTTTAGAAGATCTTCGGTCGATTGATTGGTTACTTGGTAATCTAGAACAGGAACGAGGGTTACCTAATGGATCGATTGATTTGATGCCAATCATAGAAACGGCGGTGGGTCTCGTGAATATACGTGAGATAGCACGAGCAGACACGCGGGTTAAACGTCTTGCATTTGGAGGCGGTGATTACACGCGAGATTTGGGAATGGAATGGACCCTTAAAGAAGATGAGCTTCTGCCGGTCCGATCTGAGATGGTTCTAGCATCGCGTTTTGGAAAACTGGAGCCACCAGTTGATACTGTTTTTATTCATATCAAAGAACATGATGCATTCCGTTCATCGTGTTCAAACATATTGGGGCTGGGGTTTCAGGGGAAAATGTGTATTCACCCAGATCAGGTTCCTGTAACGAACGAAACATTTACTCCTGATCCAGAGGAAGTTAAATGGTCTCAAAGAGTTATTGATGAGTTTGCAAAAGCGGAGAAAGCTGGGATAGCTTCTATTCAAATAGATGGTTATTTTGTTGATTATCCTATAGTTGAAAAAGCACAAAGAACGGTTGATATTGCAAACTTACTCGAAACTTTAAACTTAAATTGATTGGGCGACTTCTAGAGGGGAAATAGTTACATGATGAAGTCCACTGAGGAATATAGAGATAGTCTTCGATCGTATAACCCACGGGTTTTTATTGATGGGAGACAGATCGAAAATGTAGCTGACGAGCCTCTTTTACAGCCGGGAATAAACGGTATTGGAATAACGTACGATTATGCGTCAAAATCCGAATTTGCTCCATTGATGCTTGCCCGGGAGCAAGAAACTGGCAAAATGGTTAACCGGTTACTCCATATAGATAGAACAACCGACGATCTACTGGCTAAACTGGAGGCAATTAGAATTTTATGTTGTGAGGCTGGATGCGTGCAACGTTATTTGGTTCACGACGCTTTCAATGGACTATATCAGGCAACAAAAAGATGTGATGCAGAAGAAGGAACAAGTTACTTTGAACGGTTTCGGGACTTCATGATAGAAGTGCAGGATAAAGACCTGAGCTATGGCATAGCGATGACCGATGCAAAGGGTGATAGATCAAAAAAACCCCATCAACAACAGCACATAAATAGTTATCTGCATATCGTAGAAGAAAGACCGGATGGAATAGTCATATCAGGGACTAAAGCTATAGTAACGTCGGCTCCTTACATGCATGGATTCATTGTAATGCCCTGCAGGGCTATGACGCCTGATGATACGGCATTTGCCGTCTGTTGTGCCGTACCAGTAGACGCGGAAGGTATAACAATCTCGGCGCGACCGGCCGGTCGACCGGGAGAGGAGGCTGCTGTATTCTCAAAACGCTATGGCCAGACAACGGGGATTGTCATTTTTGATAATGTTTTTGTGCCGATGGAAAGAGTTTTTCTTAAAGGGGAAACATCCATGTCAGAGCACTTAACCTACGCTTACGCGACACATCATAGACACTCCTGTATAGCAGCCAGAGCGGGGTTTGGGGATCTTTTAATTGGCGCTGGAGCAAGCATCATCGAGGCAAATGGACTGGACCCGGAGCGTCATACTCATCTTCGTGACGATATGGTAGAACTCATTAAAATTGTTGAAGGGTTCTTTGCGACTGGTGTAGCTGCATCCACTTATGGTCAAAGAGATGGGAGCGGTAACATTATGCCAGAACCTGTGTTCTCTAATATTGGTAAGTTATTAATGGCCACTCAAATTTATGACATGCATAGACTTGCCCACAATGTATCTGGTGGTTTGATTGTAGCGCTACCTTCCCCTGATGAGGATCATAATCCTATTACCGCAGGGACTTTATCAGAAGTTATGCAAGGAAACCCTAACATCCCCGCGGCAAAAAGAATGCAAGCCATGCGATTAATGGATGATTTAACGGCATCGCATCAAGCAGGATGGTATTCCGTGATATCGCTTCATGGTGGCGGATCGCCTGAAGCGATGAAACGGGAGATATGGAGAAATTATCCAGTTGCAGAGAAAAAAGAAATAGTGCAGCAGTTAATGGATAGAGACATGCTCACTCGTACCGATGGTAAAAAACCGGATAAACAGCCGGGTCGATGCTGTCCGATTGGTTGTCGTGTGCCTGGATTCCTTCTCAACAAAGAAGATCAAAAGGAAGCAGCAGAGTGATTTAAAGTTTCAAGAAAACGATCTAAGGTTCCTCCTCGATATCCAAATACATTAGTTTAATCATCCCATATAATAAACAGTGATCTTCCGTGACTATTATTTTTTCCTTCTTTAAAATATTCATTATTTCCATTTTGCTGAATATTGTAGGTACACCCATATTGACCGCGGACATTTATAAATTGCCGCTAATAGATACAAACCCGTTCGAGCTCTACGGCGATCAAATTATTTTTGATGTTGTTAGAGAAGGAAAGAGAGTGGGCATACATGTTGTTGACTTTCAGGGCGTCCCTAATGATTTATTTGTTACCAGTAAATTCAGCTTAAAAATCGATATACTTTTTATTAATGCGTATTCTTTTGAGTATTCTTCTCAAGCAAATTGGAAAGACGGTGTACTGCATGATTTGTCGGTCTTTGTAAACGATGATGGGGGAAAATTCTCATTAAAAGCCCAAAAACGTTCTAACTATTTAACTGTATCAAACGATCACGAAGGTTTTCAGGTATCATTGCCTATTTATCCCACAAACCACTGGAATGCCAGTGTTTTAGCTCAACAAAAGGTCCTAAATACTTTGACTGGGGAGTTGAATAATGTAGAGATCGTTGAAAAAGGATATGAAATGATCGAAACAGGACAAGGTAAAGTCAAAGCTATGAGGTATGCCTATACGGGGGACCTCGAGACTGAAATTTGGTATGATGAAAAGAAGCGTTGGGTCGGTATGGAATTTGTTGGCAGTGACGGAAGCCATATAAAATATCTCTGTCAAAAATGTTCTTCTGCATCGCGGGAAAAATAAAACCTAATGAATAATCATTCAAAAAAGAGGGTTTGGATTACAGGAGCCGGCAAGGGTATAGGGCGTGCTCTTTCTAAGTTAATGGTTAAAGAAGGTTGGGTCGTAGCGGCAACATCACGCACCAAAGAGGATCTTTTGAGCCTGGTTAACGAATGTCCATTAGATACAGTCATCCCTTTTCCGCTTGACGTATCTAATCACAAAAAAACTATCTCAACTGTACGTGCAATTGAGAAAACGTTGGGCCAGATCGACTTAGTTATTTTAAATGCGGGAACACATACCCCTGTTCCTGCAACCAATTTTTCCGTAGAACAAATTAGAAATCTAATGGAGATCAACTTTATGGGGATCGTTCATGGTCTTTCAGAAGTTATTCCTAAGTTCATAAAAGAAAAACGAGGGCATATTGTAGTTGTAGCATCGTTAGCTGGTTATCGAGGACTTCCTTCTGCATCGGCATACGGCGCCAGTAAAGCGGCTATAATCAATATGTGCGAGGCCTTGAGACCGGAGCTATTAGAGCATAATGTTCGACTAAGCCTTATCAACCCTGGTTTTGTTGAAACACCGCTCACTGATAAAAACGATTTTGAGATGCCTTTCATCATATCAGCCGAAGAAGCCGCAAAGCGTATTCTCGCGGGTATTGGGTCCAAAAAATTTGAAATAGCATTCCCAAAACGTCTAGCTTTCCCAATGACTTTACTTAAGTTCCTGCCGGATAGCCTGTTCTTCGCTCTTACCAAAAAAATGCTCAAATAATGAGTGTCGATCTCAACGAATATATAAAGTTTCTGGAACAACTTAGTCCAGAAACTTTGGACAAAATATCGATCCATGTTGCGCCAAATATTCGCTTTAAAGATCCATTTAATGACGTAGAAGGCATTGAGGAAATGAAAATGATATTTTCTCATATGTTCGAGGAAATAAAAGATATCTCGTTTAAGGTCACTAAGTCATTCGCTGGTGATAGCAGCGGTTGTATTGAATGGACTTTTTCTGGAAAACTTAAAGGAAATCCCTGGATGTTTAACGGAACGAGCATTCTCGTTTTTGATCATACGGGGCTAATTGTAGAACACACCGACTACTGGGATGCAGCGCGGGAGTTTTATGAGAAAATTCCATTTATCGGATGGGTTCTGGCTGTGATCCGAAAACGGCTTGCAGTGACCAAGGAATATAGTTTTCAGGAGCAGAATTAGGTTGATTTTTGATGAATGTCAGGGTAACTGCCCCAATTACGACACCCAATTTGCTCACCTTTGCCTTACTCAGTAAAACACCTTCAGGTTGAAGGTACATGCGGTCATTAAAGTGCACATTAACAGAACGACCATTTATTTTTATCTTCATGTCATACTGCCAAGTTAATGTATTCCCGCGACATTCACCCAAAGCTGTTCCGATAATATCGTCAGCATACCCTTTATATTTCCTGCCATCTTCTTTTTTTATGGTCCAAATTCGTTTTTCTAGTTCTCCATCGATATAAGTGAAGTCCTCCTCTAGTCGGAGTATCTTGCCATTCCATCTACCATCAATTTCGACGGAAAATTGTTTTCTCACGTTTCCAAATCGATCTTCAAACATTCCCCAAGCTTTTGCTTTTCC
>CALIMD010000336.1 GCA_938028645.1 uncultured Alphaproteobacteria bacterium | reverse complement strand
GTTGCTTTATCAGCGTTGAGATGTCGTAAAAAAGAATTCCTGGCTCCGGAAAATCAGGAATTTCCTTAATATGCCGCTTCAAATCAAATCGATTTTGAGTTGTATCGTTATCTATCATTATTTAAACACAATGGCGGGGATCAAATTGCGCTAAAAAAGTCATTTCCTTTATCGTCAACTACAATAAAGGCGGGGAATTTTTCAACTTCAATACGCCAGACGGCTTCCATCCCAAGTTCTGGGTATTCTTCCACTTCGACCTTCTTTATACTATTTAAAGCGAGGATTGCAGCGGCCCCACCAATCGATCCAAGATAAAATCCACCATGTTTCTTGCAAGCGGCACGGACAACGGGCGATCTATTCCCTTTGGCTAACGTGACAAAACTCGCTCCTGCCTCCATAAATGGATCGACGTATGAATCCATCCTACCTGCAGTGGTTGGGCCAAAAGACCCTGATGCATGGCCCGCAGGAGTCTTAGCGGGGCCTGCATAGTAAATGGGATGATCTTTGATATAGTCCGGTAATCCTTTACCCGAATCTAATCGTTCTTTCAGTTTAGCGTGCGCAATGTCACGAGCGACAATCATTGGTCCAGAAAGCTCTACTCGTGTCTTTATTGGATACCGGCTCAATTCAGCTCTAATTTGATTCATTGGTTTATTCAAGTCGATTTGAACTACTTCCTCGGAGATGTCGGCATCCTCGATTTCTGGAATAAACTTGGAGGGATCAGTTTCAAGCTGCTCTAAAAATACTCCTTCCGCATTTATTTTGCCAAATGCTTGGCGATCGGCCGAGCAAGACACTCCTAACCCAATAGGACAAGAGGCACCATGTCTGGGCAACCTTATTACCCTTACGTCATGGCAATAATATTTACCACCAAATTGAGCCCCAATACCCATTTCACGGGTCATGTTCAAAATAATCTCTTCCCACTCAAGATCTCTAAATGCATGGCCACTATCACTACCTTTGACTGGCAAATTATCAAGATATTTTGTTGAAGCTAGTTTGACTGTTTTTAGATTAAACTCCGCGGAAGTGCCTCCTATCACAATTGCCAGGTGATAAGGTGGGCAAGCCGCTGTCCCAAGGGTTCGAATTTTCTCATCGATGAAAGATTTTAAGGTATTGGGGTTAAGCACCGCTTTTGTTTCTTGATATAGGAAAGTCTTATTCGCTGACCCACCGCCCTTTTGAACAAACATGAATTTATAGCTGTCACCGGGCGTAGCATAAAGTTCTATCTGGGCAGGAAGATTTGTTCCGGTATTTTTCTCATTAAACATATCGATTGGTGCCAATTGGCTATAGCGGAGATTATGGTTTAGATAGGTATTAAAAACACCCTCTGCTAACGCCTTTTCGTCGTCGAAACCAGTAAAAATATTTTGTCCCTTTTTCCCCATTATGATGGCTGTCCCTGTGTCTTGGCACATTGGCAGAACACCTGCAGCAGCAATATTTGCATTTTTCAAGAGTTCCATAGCGACAAAATGATCGTTTTTGGAAGCTTCTTTATCTTCTAATATTGACCTCAACTGGGCCAAATGGCTGGGGCGAAGAAGATGTGAGATGTCTCTGAAAGCGTGCTCCGCCAATTGGGTCAAAGCCTCCGGTTCTATTCTAATGATAGATCGGCCCGACTGCTGTTCTTTGGAGACGTGATCGCTTGTAATTTTTCTATATTCAGTAGTATCTGGTCCAAGTGGAAAAATTTCACTATATAGCATATTCGTCATGGTCAGCATCCCCTGTTTGAGTCCCGGCGTCTTCTCGGTGTAACTACACTTATTGATTAATTGGATTTGTACTTTTATTCCTGAATTTTTCTAAAGAGACCACTTCACCGGAACTTTTTTCAGCTAAATCTTGCTTTTCAGAATCACGCGTGTCGGGTTTATCGCCATTTAAAGTCTGGTCCTCGCTAATCTGGATTTCCTGGAATTGTAATCCAAATTTGACTGATGGGTCTGAGAAAGCTGTTATTGCATGAAATGGTATAAGCAATCGCTCCCGTTTATCATTAAAACTAAGAGCGACTTCAAACTCGCGTTCATGTATCTTTAGGTCCCAAAATTGATGTTCTAGAACTATAGTCATCTCGTCAGGATAATGCTCTTTTAGAAATACTGGGATATCCACATCAGGTCGATCTGTTTTAAACGTTATATAAAAATGATGCCCATTCGGCAGGCCATGTTTTGCCGCATGTTGCAGAGCTTTACTTACGACCCCTCTCAATGCTTCTTCAACCATCATGTCATATTTAAATACTTCTTCTGACATGCTCACCCCTGAAAAGTTAGATATATAACCCAATTTTTATGAGGTGCTTCTGTTGCCAGGTGCACCCCGAACCCCGCCATACGGTGCGAACCCTATGGACTTAAATAAGGCTACCTGACTGCTTACGCAGCGAGGCGTGCCTCCGCATAGTTGTCATTTGCAACTACTCTAATAGCCCGATAACGGTGGTACCATGCCGAGTGAAAGTAACGTCTTTACAACGCGTGTCGATCCTATTTCGCCCCCTCACTTGCAAACAAATTTGCCAATTGGTGGAGGCGCCGGGTACCGCCCCCGGGTCCACTACGCTTATTCCACGATCCGTTTATCACTATAGCTGACAAGTCAGCGTGCCCACTATACGGAAATTTTATCAATTAAAAAAGCCTCGATTGTGTTATTATTTACCTGTCATTCAATCCTTAAGCCATCCTCTGATTACCAAGCGGGCTTTTTCAAAATTCCATTTCCAATCATCAACGTTGGGTGGAAAGATGCGCTGTATAGAGGGAATAACTGCATCTTGGTTGTTATTGATCATCGGAGCCCATGTTATCGTTCTGTCCATGATTATCGTCTTTGTCCCCACAGAGCCGGATAAATGCGCT
>CALIMD010000335.1 GCA_938028645.1 uncultured Alphaproteobacteria bacterium | reverse complement strand
AAGTAGATCTTCGCATCGAGTCAGTTTGCCGAAAATAAAATATCTCTATACACTAATCTAAATTCGTAGAAGTAGAAAACGAAAACAAAATATGCTTAAAAAGGAATACCAGGAATGAACGAGAAAAACGCAGGAACGTTCACTTTAATTAATGATAAAACTGGCGATAAATACACATTGCCCGTTATTGATGGGGCCACCGGACCCAGTGTTATTGATGTTCGTCGTTTATATGGCGAAACAGATCACTTCACTTTTGATCCTGGTTACACATCTACTGGTTCATGTGAATCCGGCTTAACATATATCGACGGCGATAAAGGCATACTTCTTCACAGAGGCTACCCGATAGAACAGTTAGCAGAACAAAGTAACTTTCTAGAAGTCGCCCATCTACTTTTGTTCGGAGAACTTCCTAATCCAATAGAATCAGATAAATTTATTCATGATATTACCTACCACACGATGCTACATGAACAATTAATGAACTTCTAACGGGGTTTTAGACGAGATGCACACCCAATGGCGATTATGTGTGGCGTTGTAGGGGCATTATCCTCTTTTTACCATGATTCTACGGACATAACGGACCCTCATGCGAGAATGGTCGCCTCATATCGGCTCATTGCCAAAATGCCAACTATAGCTGCGATGGCGTATAAATATTCTCTGGGGCAACCATTTAATTACCCCCAAAATAATTTGACTTACGCAGAGAATTTTCTACAAATGCTCTTTGCCGTTCCATCAGAGGAATACGTAATGAACCCAGTATTGGCTCGAGCGATGGATAGACTTTTAATCCTACATGCTGACCACGAACAAAACGCCTCCACGTCAACTGTTCGCTTAGCTGGATCATCAGGAGCAAATCCTTTCGCTTGTATAGCTGCTGGTATAGCCTCATTGTGGGGACCGGCTCATGGGGGAGCAAATGAAGCAGTTCTTAATATGTTAACTGAGATAGGTCATAAAAATCGTGTGAGCGACTATGTGAAAAAAGCAAAAGACAAAGATGACCCTTTCCGGTTAATGGGTTTTGGTCACAGAGTTTATAAAAACTATGATCCAAGAGCTAAAGTGATGATGCAAAGTTGCCATGAAGTTTTGGATGAGTTAGGTGTTAATGATCCTCTCTTGGAGTTAGCAATGGAATTGGAAAAGATTGCCAGAGAAGATGAATACTTCATTGAACGCAATTTATACCCTAACGTAGATTTTTACTCAGGAATAATACTCAAAGCGATGGGTTTTCCGTCGAGTATGTTCACGGTTCTATTCGCTGTCGCTCGAACTACTGGCTGGATAGCACAATGGAAAGAAATGATTGAAGATCCCTCACAAAAAATTGGTCGGCCAAGGCAGCTTTACACTGGCCCAACTGCAAGGGATTACATCCCCTTGAACAAACGATAGTCATTTCCAACAACATTAAACCCAACTTTTGAATCTTTCTAACATAGGATGTTTAACGCGGTAAATATGTCACATAGTAACTTTCCCTATCTTCAATAGACGGATGTTCATTGACATATGATGCCGAACCCTTTAGCACAATCAAAATTATTGAGGATAACAAGCGCTTTGGTCAAAAATTTTGAGCTTTAATCACCTAGGACTGAGCAATAGTTTAGTAAATGCTGTTACTGATGCAGGATACTCAACACCGACGCCGATACAAGAGCAGTCGATCCCCATTGTTTTGACGGGTAGAGACGTTTTAGGCTGTGCTCAAACGGGTACCGGCAAAACAGCGTCTTTTACATTACCAATGATAGATATACTTGCGGCTGGTAGAGCGAAAGCGAGAATGCCAAGATCGCTGATCTTATGCCCAACTAGAGAACTAGCCGCTCAAGTTGCCGATAATTTCGAGACTTACGGAAAAAACACAAATCTTACTAAGGCTCTGTTAATCGGTGGAGTGACTTTAGCTGATCAAACACAGCGACTTGATCGTGGTGTAGACGTACTTATAGCAACCCCAGGCCGTCTATTGGATCATTTTGAACGGGGTAAAATTCTATTAAATGATGTGAAAATACTTGTCATTGATGAAGCAGATAGAATGCTAGATATGGGCTTCATTCCAGATGTCGAGCGAATAGTTTCCCTTTTGCCCAAAATACGACAAACCTTGTTTTTCTCGGCCACACTCGATAAGAGCATCCGAAAGTTGGCAGATTCATTCCTTATGAACCCCAAAGAAATTTCAGTTGCTCCGTCTGCTTCAACTGCTGACACCGTAACCCAAAAACTAATATACACAGAAACAAAACAAAAACGGGAATTATTACGGGCATTACTAGATAAAGAGTCAATAACTAATGCTGTCATTTTTTGCAATAGAAAGAGAGATATAGGTGTCTTGCACCGTTCTCTTCTCAAACATGGCTATGATGCTGTTGAATTACATGGGGATCTTCCACAAACCGCACGAACGGATACCCTTTCAAAATTTAAAAATGGTGATTTTCAACTCCTAATTGCGAGCGACGTCGCCGCTCGTGGCTTGGATATAGAGGGCTTAAGTCATGTTTTTAATTTTGATGTGCCAACTAATGCCGAAGATTATGTTCACCGGATCGGACGTACGGGCCGAGCAGGGAATGAAGGTCGAGCATTCACACTTGCGGTGCCTGAAGATGAAAAATACATACAGGCTATTGTAAAACTCACAAAAAAAACCATAGACGTTGTCCATTTAAATATTGACAGTCAAACTAGTGGAAAAAAGCGAGCTTCGACAGCCCAGGATTCTTCAAAGACCAAATCAAAACCCATCCAGGGGAAAGTCAAACAATTTAAGCAACGAAAGTTTGATAAAAAACCAAACGCATCAACCAACAATTACGGGGAACATGTCCCTCCCCCAGTTAGTCCAAAGTCCCCAAAAGTAGGCATGGGAGACCACGTACCAGCTTTCCTGCGTCGTTAAAATAATAAAGTTCAATGATTGGTTTCAGATTTTTGTTTTGCAATTATCTTCTTAATACAGTTGCAGCGTCGTTATGGCTTGGGATACCGCCGCTTGAGCAGGGTCCACCACAGCCACTCCCAAAGATTCTTGAAGCCGTGCCCGATATCTAGCCATTCCTGCACAACCCAACACCAAGGTATCAGCTCCCTTATCTTTTATTAATTTTTCTCCGACTACTTCTAAACGAGCAAAAGTCTCTGTTTCATCACTCAGCCCAGTTACCCCTATGCCAATAGCAATATCACCTGCCAACCTTTGTTCTAATCCAAGGGATCTAATATATCGAATATGTCGAGGAATAGATTTATCTAATATAGCTATAATTCCAAATTTATTTCCTAAGGACAAAGCCGACAGAATACCACTTTCCGCAATACCGAATACTGGTTTGCTTGTAAACTCTCGAGTGCTATTTATTCCGGGATCAGAGAAGCAAGCAATAACAAAGGCATCCGCTAAGGCCTCTTTCTCCTTGACTATATCTAAAACCTGTATAGCGACTGTATCTGCATGCTCTTGAGATTCAATCCCGGGTGGTCCATTTGGATTAGTGATACTTGTTATTGAAGGGCCGGTTAAATCACGAAGTGGATCAAAAGCTGCATCCATTGCATGTGTTACTTCTTCAGTACTATTCGGGTTAATCACGAGAATTTGCTTTTTCATTTTTAAGATCCTAACCTTCGGTTAATCCCTTTTG